>DATDGH010000833.1:0-19999 GCA_036522215.1 Candidatus Angelobacter sp.
GGCGAATGTATCGCAGCCTCATATCCGTCTGGTCAATACCCCGGACTATCGCGAAGGTTATGCCAATTCTGTCCAGATCAGGGCCAGCGTGTGGGATTTCCTGCTGATTTTTGGAAGACTCCAGCCGCAAACTACAACCGAGGTTGAGGTCCACAACTTTCAGGGGATCTATCTAAGCCCGCAGCAGGCCAAGGCCCTGGTGACCATCCTGGAGCAAAACATCGTGCAGTACGAGAAGACATTCGGTGAAATCAAGCTGGATCCCACGATCGCGCAGCATACCCAGATCAACTAAGAGCGATTGCCAAAATCTTTTCCAGCCCGAGAGCCGCGCCTTTTTGCCTTCCAGGTATTTTTCATCATCTTCACGTTGATCGTTGCGGCTCATGGCCCGCTTTTACGCCTTCCGTTCTTTTGGGACGAGGCCGGTTTCTATGTTCCCGCAGCCTACGACCTGGCCCACCATCATTCCTTGATTCCAGTCACTACCGCGGACACCAGCCATCCGCCATTATCGGCGGCCTACCTGGCATTGTGGCTGACCTGGAGTGGCTGGATGCCTGCCGTCGCGCGGATTGCCATGCTGTTGTTGGCAGCATTTGCTCTTTCCAATGTGTTCCTTCTTGCCCGGCGCATTGCCAACACCGGTGTGGCAGTGGCCTCTACCCTAGCTACCGCGCTTTATCCCGTCTTCTTTGTCCAGAGCTCGCTCACGCACGCCGATCTCGCGGCTGCGGCTTTTACTCTCTGGGGAATTCGCATGGCCGTCGAACGCCGCCTGTGGATCAGCCAATTAGCCTTCTCCTTGGCCGTCTTGAGCAAGGAAACCGCCATCTTCACTCCATTGGCTTTGGCCGTCTGGGAATTCTTTTTTTCTCCTGATGCCACGGCGAGGACAAAGCAATTCTCGCGTTGGCCCATTTACCTGCTCCCGGCCCTGCCGCTGGCCGCCTGGCTGCTGTTTCACCATCATGCCACTGGACGCTTTTTCGGTTCGCCCCAGTTCTACCAGTACAACGTTGCCGCCACCCTTTCCCCCCTGCGCTTCGTTCTGGCCTTTGGCATCAGGCTGTGGAACTTGCTGGGATTTATGAACATGCTCGCGCTCACGGCAGCCATGTTGGCGGCCATGTGGTTTCCCGCGGTCGTAGATCATGGAGTGGCGCGCGAACGAATCTCCATCCCCATACAGATCCAGTTCGCCTTCATCATGCTGGCAAATCTGCTTGCGTTTTCCCTCCTCGGAGGGGCCCTGCTTACCCGGTATCTTCTTCCTCTTTATCCGCTGGTGATTATCATTGGAATGTCCACTCTGCGACGTCGCATTGGCCGGTGGGAGTGGCCGGCGGCATTGGTGATCATCTGCTTTGTGCTGGCGCTCTTCTTCGATCCTCCGTACAAGATCTCGCCGGAAGATAATCTCACTTACAAAGATTTTGTTGATCTGCACCTTGACGCCGGCCATTTCCTGGAGCAATACGAGCAGGGCAAAGCCATTCTTACCGCGTGGCCGGCAAGCGATGAACTCACCCGCACATATCTGGGATACATAAACAAGCCGCTTCCGCTGGTCACAGTGCAGGATTTCACGGTGGAAGAGGTTTTCAAGGCCAGAGCGATGCGTGCCCAATACCAGGTCGCATTTGTCTTTTCCACCAAGTACAACCAGCCCACCTGGTTCCATTCAAAGACCATGGAAAATCTGAACCGCCGCTATTTTGATTACCACACTGATCTTCCCCCCGAACTGATCGCTAATTTCCTCGGCGGAAAGATCGTCTTTCTGGAAAGAAAAAAGGCAGAGTGGGTTGCGGTAATAGAAATCGAAGAGCCCGGAACAACGGCAGCCAACGCTCAGGTAGGTTCTACGAATTGAAGTGACCGTAAACATCGGCGGTGTGGGTAATGTAGAATTTATTGCAGAAACCGTGCTGAGCGCCTGAGGAGACTCGTCATGACGGATGCTGTGATCATTAAAGACCAGGATATTCTCGGTGGAGAGCCGGTTTTTCGAAACACCCGTGTTCCATTTCAGGCATTGCTCGATTATCTGGAACACGGAAAGACACTCGACGAATTTTTGGAACAATTCCCTAGCGTGACTCGCGAGGAAGCCGTCGGTGCGTTGGAAGAGGCCAAGTCACTCGTTGTTGCGCGACTCGGATGAAGATTCTTATTGACGAATGTGCGCCAAGAGACTTGAAGTTTAGCTTAGAAGCCAGCGGTTTTAAGGTCTTACGGTCCAGGAGATCGGCCTATCAGGAAAGAAAAATGGCGAACTACTGGGGCTGGCTGAGAATAAATTTGATGTCTTCGTCACGCTCGATAAGAACATTCAATATCAACAAAACCTCACGAATCGACGGATCGCAGTTCTACTTATAGGTGCCAGGTCAAACGACATGGATGACATTCGCCCGCACCTTCCCGCCTGCCTCGCAGCACTGCAAGCAATTCAAGCTGGCCAGGTTGTTCGCGTGGGCTGGATTAAGAAGACTGGACGACACCTGAGATCTTGAAGTCCTTCGTCATTTGTCAGCGAGCTTTTCTATCAACTTCCGCGCCTTCCTGAACACCTCCAAAAACATCTTCTCTGTCAATTTGCCGGTATTGGTGTTCTGCAGTGACGGATGGTAGGAACACAGCAGAATCCGGCCATCGAGAGTTTCATAGTGAGCGCCGTGGGCAAATGTCAGCCCGGCTTTCGAAGCCAGCAATCCGGCGCGCTTCAAATAGTTGAGATACGCATCAAATCCGATCTTGCCTAAAGCCACAACCACCTTAACGTTTTTCAGTGCCGCCATCTCCCGGTCTAGAAACGTCGCACAGTTTGCAATCTCGGCAGGTGAAGGCTTGTTCTGTGGAGGAGCGCAGCGAACAGCCGCGGTGATATACGCATCTTTCAACCGGAGCCCATCATCACGATGAGTCGCCGTCGGTTGGGACGCAAATCCGGCTTGATGCAGCACCGGATACATGAAATTGCCTGAGCCATCGCCCGTGAACGGCCTTCCCGTTCGATTCGATCCGTGAGCGCCAGGCGCCAGCCCCAGAATCAGCAGCCGAGCTTCAGGATCGCCGAATCCGGGCACTGGCTTGGCCCAGTATTCCCAGTCCATGTAGGCGCGGCGTTTTTCCCGGCCAATCTTCCGGCAATAAGAGACCAGGCGAGGACAGCGCGTGCAGGCAACGATCTCTTGATTGAGTTGGACCAGGGCCGAGGACATTACAGTTTTTAGTCTAGCAGGATGCCCGCTTTCGCCTTCTCCAGCCTGTTCGGAAGTTTGACCCATGCGACAACGTCTCATACACTGAAATATCGGGAGCTGTCTTCCCAGACTCCAGACTAGCCCTTTAGCAGCTGGGACATAAGGAAATCATCACTTGAGTTCAATCGAGCCAGAAGAGAACGACGCTGCAGCAGGCCAGACCCAGCCCGCCGCAGTCTCCAACCAGGAGACCGCCAACCCACCGGAGCCGGCAGAAGATGAAGAGGTGATAGACATCAACCTCGGCTGCCTGCGTGAGGTTGAGGTGGAGATTCCCGCCGAGGTAGTCAACAAGGAAACGGACTCCACGGTCCAGCGTTACACCAAGGTCGCGCGTGTGCCCGGCTTCCGTAAAGGGAAGGTTCCGGCAACCCTCGTCCGCAACCGCTTTGCTGAAGAAATCAAAACCGACGTGCTGGAAGCACTTCTCCCCGAATATTTCCGTCAGGCCGTAACCAAACAGGGTTTCACGCCTATCTCTAAACCTGAAGTCCACAGCCTGGAAACAGCAGAAGGAAAGCCCATTCGCTTCAAAGCCGCGTTTGAAATCCTGCCGGAAATTGAGTTAGGCAACTATCAAGATATCAAGCTTGAAGTACCAGAAGTTAAAGTAACGGATGAAGACGTGGACCAGGAGTTGAAAAAGCTCCAGGAACGTCAATCCAGCTACGATCCGGTGAATGAAGACCGGCCCTTGCAGGACGGTGACTTTGCTCAGATCTCATTTCAGGCATTGGCAAAAGACGAACCCGCACCCGCGGACGACCAGTCTGCCTCGGCCGAAACGCCCGCTGCGGAAGAATCAAAGCCTAAGACCACTCAGCCTGTGCAGATGGATGAGGTACTGGTGGAAATTGCCGGCCCCAACACCATTCCTGAGTTCTCACAAAACCTGCGTGGAGCAAAGGCGGGAGAAGAGCGCACCTTCGATGTAACTTATCCGGCAGAATATTATGAGAGCCGGCTGGCGGGAAAAACCTTCTCTTACACGGCCAAGGTCAATGCCATCAAAACCAAGAGCACGCCGGAATTGAGTGATGATTTTGCCAAAGAATTGAGTAAGGACCTCGAATCCCTGGATGACCTCAAGAAGCGCTTGCACGAAAGCATCCTTGCCGAACGCCGGCACCAAACCATGCACCAGGCCCGGGAACATCTTTTGAACCAGTTGACTGAGATTCATAACTTCCCAGTTCCCGAAACCTTGATCCGCCGCCAGGTTGATTTCCGGCTGGAGCAGTGGCTGAGGAGTCTGGCCGCACAAGGCATGCGTACAGAAGACATGAAGCGTATGGACTTTAAACGTCTGCGCGCCAGCCAGCGCGAGGCCGCCACCCGGGAAGTCAAGGCCAACCTGTTATTGGAAAAAATTGCGGAGGCCGAGCAGCTCCAGGCATCGGATGAAGAAGTGCAACAGGAGGTTCGCGCACTCGCCCAGCAAACCAAGCAAACTCCTGAAGCCGTGCAACAGAAGCTGGCCCAGGAAGGGGCTTTTGAGCGCATTCGGAACCGCATTCGCGCTGATAAAGCGCTGCAATTTCTATACACTAAATCTACCGCTAACGCCCAAAACGGCACTGTCCAGGAGTGAAAGGAAGGCCCCGTATGGCACTAGTACCAATGGTTGTGGAGCAGACCAGCCGCGGAGAACGCGCGTACGATATCTACTCCCGGCTGCTGCGAGATAACATAATCTTCATCGGCACGCCCATTGATGACACCATCGCTAATCTGGTCATCGCACAGCTCCTGTTCCTGGAAGCTGAGGACCCGGAAAAAGACATCCAGCTCTATATCAATTCACCGGGTGGCTCCATCACGGCCGGCATGGCCATTTATGACACCATGCAATTCGTGCGCCCGGACGTGATGACTATCTGCTGCGGGCAGGCGGCCAGCATGGGCGCTCTGCTCTTGTGTGCCGGGGCCGCGGGTAAGCGTTTTGCCCTACCCACCTCCAGAATTCTCATCCACCAGCCTCTCATCATGGGAGGCGGGATCAGCGGCCAGGCGACCGATATTGATATTCAGGCCCGGGAAATCCTGCGCATGCGGGAGATCATGAACCAGTTACTGTCCAAGCACACCGGCCAGAAGCTGGAAAAGGTGGAAAAAGATGTTGAACGTGACTTTATAATGAATGCGCAGCAAAGCAAAGAATATGGCATTATAGATGACATCATTTACAAGCATAAGTGAGAAGGTGAGTACTAATACTTGTCATCTACGCCGGACCAGTCGCCGCCCCCTGCATTGCGTCCGTTACCAAGGAGCTTGATGTGAAGCCTCGGTCTCCGGAAGAAACTCTTCGTTGTTCCTTTTGTCATAAGTCGCAGGATGCGGTCGCCAAACTGATTTCCTCTCCGAATGACTACCCTCGAGCTTACATCTGCGATGAATGTGTAGCAGTATGCAATTCCATTTTGGAAGATGACCGCTCTGAAACCCATGCTGCCGCTGCGCCCAATCATCTGCCCAAACCACAGGAGGTCAAGACCTTCCTGGATGAATACGTAATTGGGCAGGAGCAGACCAAGAAGAAGTTATCCGTCGCAGTTTACAACCACTACAAGCGCATCCACATGAACCGCGTGAAGAGTGGCGACGTGGAGTTGACCAAATCCAACATCCTGCTCATCGGTCCCACCGGAACCGGCAAGACCCTGCTGGCGCAGACCCTGGCGCGTATGCTCGATGTTCCCTTCGCCATCGTGGACGCCACTACCTTGACTGAGGCTGGCTACGTGGGCGAAGACGTAGAGAATATCGTCCTCAAACTGCTGCAGTCGGCAGATGGCGATGTTGGTCGAGCGCAAACCGGCATCATCTACATCGACGAGATCGATAAGATCGGCCGCAAGGATGAAAACCCTTCCATCACTCGCGATGTCAGCGGCGAGGGCGTCCAGCAGGCCTTATTGAAGATTCTGGAAGGCACCATTGCCAATGTGCCTCCGCAAGGCGGGCGCAAGCACCCACACCAGGAATTCACTCCGGTTGATACCACCAACATTTTGTTCATCTGTGGCGGGGCCTTCGTCGGCCTGGAGAAAATTGTGGGCCGCCGCATCGGCAAGAAGTCGATGGGGTTCCGCACCAATGAGCAAAAAGAAAAGGAGTTTACAGAGGCCAGCAAGCGCGATACCGAGCTTCTGCAAAAAGCCGAACCCCAGGACCTGGTCCGCTTTGGCCTGATTCCTGAATTTGTCGGCCGCCTGCCCGTAGTGGGTATTCTCAACGATCTGGATGAGGCGGCGTTGATTGAAATCCTCACTCGCCCCCGCAATGCCATCATCCGCCAGTATCAGCGCATGTTTGAATTTGAGAATGTAAAGCTGAAATTCTCTGACGGCTCGTTGCAAGCCATTGCCCGCGAAGCCCTCCATCGCAAAGTTGGCGCCCGCGGCCTGCGCATGATCCTGGAAGAGCTGATGCTGGACCTGATGTATCACCTCCCGGGCCAGAAGCGGGTCAAGGAGTTCGAGGTCACCAAGGAAATGGTGGAACGCAGAGACGTTTCCCTTCCCGCCATGGAGCGGGCTGGCTAGGTTTTTTAGTTTATCTCGATCCCGCCCTTTTCTTGAGCAAAGCTTGAGTCTTCTAACAAGTCAGTGAAAGGGCGGGAGAGAGCGCCCTACCAATCTCGAAAACAGCCTCAGGGCGTATGCCCGTGAATTGTCTTAGGTCTAAAGCTCTCGCTCGATTCGCGTAAATTCGCGACTAAATTAAATCTTGGTATTTTCCGATCACTAGATTCCGGCGAAATCACCCGATTCTTGAGATTTCCCAATGTCCCGAATACCCGGTGATTACAAAAATCCTCATAGCCCCAATTCCGGCCGGAAAGGTGCTGCAAAACTATTGATTCTAATGATAGTTGGAAGAGCAGACCAAAGTACTCTCGCCAAAAACACTTGCCCGGCGTGATATTCTTACTTTAACAGGTTGGTAATCTTCGCTGCCTCAAGGGGCGGCTTCCGAAAAGGCGAATCCGTGACCCAAGGCAGAGAAAAATTCGAGACTCGCAAGCTCCCCATGATGCCCATTCGTGATGTGGTCATCTTCCCTCACATGATGACCCCATTCGTTGTTGGCCGTGAATCCAGCGTGCGCGCCCTGGAAGAAGCCCTGGCCTCCGATCGCAAGATTTTTCTGGCCACCCAGCACGACGCCAGTGTGGACGAGCCCAAGCCCCACGAGATCTATCAGGTCGGCACCATCGCCAATATCGTCCAGAACCTGAAACTGCCGGACGGCAACATCAAGGTCCTGGTGGAAGGCGTCGAGCGCGGGAAGGTCTTACAACTCGTCAATACCGAAGGTTATTTTGAGGCTACTGTCCGCACCGTGAAGTATTACCCGGAGGTCACGCCGGTGCTGGAAGCCGCCATCCAGCGTGTCCATGGCCTTTGGGACCAGTATGCCAAACTCTGCCAGTCATTGAGCCAGGAACCCGCCGTCAACACTCAGGCCGTCAGCGATCCCGCTAAATTGAGTGACAACATTGCCCAGAACCTCCAGCTCTCCATCGAAGAAAAACAGGAACTGCTGGAAATCTTTGATCCCGTAGACCGCCTGACCCGCATTGCCGACGTTCTGGATATCGAGATCGAAAAGCTCAATATGGACCGTACCATCCAGACGCGAGTCAAGCGGCAGATGGAGCGCGCGCAGAAAGAGTATTACCTCAACGAGAAGATCAAGGCCATCCAGAAAGAACTGGGCCGTGGCGAAAAAAGCGAATTCGACGAGCTGAAGAAGAAGATTGATACCAGTGGCATGCCCAAGGACGTGCACGAAAAGGCCATTCAGGAACTGAAGAAGCTGGAAGCCATGCCGCCCATGTCGGCGGAGTCCACCGTCTCCCGCAACTATCTGGATTGGCTCCTCGCCGTTCCCTGGAAGAAGAAATCCAAAGAAATCCGCAACATTGAGCACGCAGAGAAAATTCTGAATTCTGACCACTACGGCCTGGAAAAGATCAAAGAACGCATCCTTGAATTTCTGGCGGTACGTCAGTTGGTGAAGAATCCCAAGGGATCCATCCTGTGCTTTGTTGGCCCTCCGGGAGTCGGCAAGACCTCTCTGGGTATGTCGATCGCCAAAGCCACAGGCAGAAAATTTGTACGCCTCTCTCTGGGCGGCGTGCGCGATGAAGCGGAGATTCGTGGGCACAGGCGAACCTACATTGGCGCCCTGCCCGGCCAGATTATCCAGATGATGAAGAAAGCCGGGACCAAGAATCCCGTAGTCATGCTGGATGAGGTGGACAAGCTGGCCTCCGACTTCCGCGGCGATCCGGCAGCGGCGCTGCTCGAAGTCCTTGATCCGGAACAGAACTATATGTTCCAGGACCATTACCTCGATGTCGAGTACGATCTCTCCCAAGTCTTCTTCATTGCCACCGCCAATGTTTTGCACACCATCCCGCCGGCCTTGCAGGACCGCATGGAAGTGTTGCGCCTGCATGGATACACCGAGCTGGAAAAGATCGAGATTGCCAAGCAGTTCCTGGTGCGAAAACAGCGCGAAGCGACCGGCCTGACGGAAAACCAGATCAAGTTCGCCGACGAAGCCATCACCGAGATCATCCGCTCCTACACCCGCGAAGCTGGTGTGCGCAACCTGGAGCGCGAGATCGGCAACGTCTGCCGCAAGGTGGCTCGCCGCGTGGTCAAGGATGGACAGGGTTGCAACATTAACTTGACCGTCGATAATGTCGGTGAGTTCCTGGGTGTAACCAAATTCCGTGACACGCTGGCGCACGAAAAGAGCGAGATTGGACTGGTCACCGGGCTTGCCTGGACAGAGGTTGGCGGCTCCATTCTGAGCACGGAAGTAGCCATCGTCGACGGCAAAGGAAAACTTACGTTGACCGGCAAACTGGGCGACGTGATGCAGGAATCGGCTCAGGCCGCCATGTCTTACGTGCGCTCGCGCGCTTCACGCCTGGGAGTTGCCCGCGACTTCTACCGCAACTGCGATATTCACATCCACGTGCCCGAAGGCGCTATCCCCAAAGACGGCCCCTCCGCCGGCATTACCATGGCTACTGCCCTGGCCAGCGCGCTCAGCAAGATTCCTGTGCGCCGCGACATCGCCATGACCGGCGAGATCACGCTGCGAGGCAAGGTACTGCCCATTGGCGGCTTGAAGGAAAAACTCCTGGCTGCTCTGCGCGCCGGAATCACTGAAGCCATCATTCCCAAAGAGAATGAGAAGGACCTGCCGGAAGTGCCGGAAAGCATTCGCAATAACATGAAGATTCACCTGGCAGAAAATATGGACCAGGTGCTAAAGGTTGCCCTGGAGAAGCCTCTGCCTGAAATAGCGACTGCACCGGCGGAAGAACTGCCGCCAGTCCCACCCTCAGCCGAACCACCAGTCTCGCAGCAGTATTTGTAATCCATTGGCGTTTTGGGCGTTTGTTGGAAGTTTGTTTGGAGTTTACCTCGAACTCGCGTAGCGGGTGAGAGGTCCCTACCATCTAGAAGGAGCCTAAGGGCGAATGCCCGGAAATCATTTCGAACACATTGGGGCAATTAGTGCGCATGACCTGCCTGCTGGGGTGTTGCTTTTCCGATCACCAGATCACCGGATCACGCGCGATCACCCGATTCTAATCATCAGTGGTAAGGTTTTTCTGTGCGTCCCATCGCCAAATTCCTGATCTCCGCCACTGACCCAGGCCTCTTTCCTCCTGAAGGTCCGCCGGAGTTTGCCTTCCTGGGACGCTCCAACGTCGGCAAATCCAGTCTGATCAATTCCCTGCTCCAGCAGAAACTCGCGCACGTAAGCTCCGCACCCGGCCGCACTCGCAGCATCAACTTCATCGGCGTCTATTCAAAACCCGACCAGGTGCAGCCTGCCCTCATGCTGGTGGACCTACCCGGTTACGGATACGCCAAGCTCTCGCGAGAGATTTCCGCTGAGTGGCCAAAATTCATCGAGCCCTACCTGGAAAAGCGACAAACTCTTGAACTGGCTATCGTCCTGATCGATTGCAATGTTCCGCCACAAAAAAGCGACCAGCAACTGATCAGATTTCTGCAAAGCGTAGAACAGGAATTCCTGGTAGTGGCCACAAAAAGTGACAAGCTTTCAGGCAACAAGCTGCGCCAGGCGCTCTCTTCCCTGGAACGTGAACACGGCATCGGGAAGGTGTCGCCCTACTCCTCCAAAACCGCCGCCGGCCGCAACGAACTCTGGCAAGAAATAAGATCCCGCCTTTAGCGATAAGTCAGTGGAAATCAGCGGCGTCACTGTTATCAGTGGTAAGGGTTGGGGTTGCTTTTTCCGATGACCCGCTGACCCGATGACCGGTGCCCCCGGCACGCGCCGGTTTTGCGCGTGATGGGGTGGAGATCACGGCGATCACGCGCGATCACGGCGATCTCCCGATTCTTTAAGTGGACGAGGATGTTTCCTTGGCTGAATGCCGATTGCTGAGTGCTGAATGCCAGTAATTAATTAGCAATCCCGGAGAAGACACTCGAGCCTTAAAAGACTCTAATCAACTCCCAAAAAGGAGTGTGTCCCCATGAACCGTAAACTTCAAATCGCAGTTTTCGCCGCTTGTCTGTTGGTCGCCTCTCTGGCTTCCGCACAGAGTTCGGGCTACGACGTCTTTCAAACTGGTTCCGGAGCGTCCGTTGACCTGAGCAGCATTGGGCTCGGCGTCGTCTCACTGGTGGGAGTACCCATTGGAAGTTCAACTGGCAACGCCGATACCATCATGTATCGACCGCAGGCCGTGCCCGCAGGCGGTGGCACCATTCCGGTCAACCTGTATGCGCTGTTCCTGAAGAGCCAGAACCACGTCACCTATAGTGGCCAGTCAGCAGACGTTTACGTAACTGTTAATAATTCCGGGGGCGCCATCTCAACTACGGTTCTACCGCAGCCGGATTCACTCTCAGCCTCCAGTGGAACCCTCACCATCTATACCAACAATACCTTCGATTCCACCATCACCATCAATGCGGACGTAATCCTCGTGAAAGCCGGAGGCAGCCCTTCTGATTCCTCCGCTGTGCTTGGCCATCAGGCTGCTCCTGCAATCACCTTGTCGCAGACAGGCTCTTCCTGGTCAACCACGCCGCCACCTGGCTACCCAATTTCCGAAACCAGCACTCCCACTTCCGCCACAGTTGCTGGTCCGCGAGGAACGGCCGCCACCACTACAATCTCGTCCGGAGGCATTTATTTCAAGCCAGTTCACCAGGGCCCACATCCCGTAATTCCCGCACAGAACTCAGGCGGAGGATGCGGCCCAATACCGGTCAACAACACCACACCAACCAGCGACGCCAAAGGCGTGAAAACTTCAACCCCACCAGCCAATATTCAGAAATGCGTCAACTAAGGATTGTTTAAGCTTCAATTCTTTCCCCGGCGCGGCCCAAACTGCGCCGGGCAGCGGGTTTTGGTGTTGGCTTTGCCTTTCCGATCACGGCGATCACCCGATCACCGGGGTCCCCAGCGCACGCCGCTTTTGCGTGCGACGGGGTGGAGGTCACGGCGATCACCCGATCTTTTGTGGTCGCCTCAATCTTGATATAAGTATTTCTTGGATCCTTTTGCCAAAAAAATGGTCCGCGGCTCATTCGCCTTTGCCGCGGTAATGGTCCTGATGTTTGCCGCTTTGACGGTGGTTTACCTGCACCTGCGTCTGCGCTGCACTGACCAGGTCATCTACAGCTTCACCAGTCCAGACGGCCGCTGGACCGCCACCGTCATGGAAGCCCGTTGCGGAGACAACGCTCCGTTTCTCACCCACGTGAATCTGCGTCCGGCAGGTGCATCCATCCAGTTGGGCTATTTCTCAGGCAGGGCCGAAGGCGGTGAAGTCTTCCTGCTGGAACAGGATGCCCAGTCCGCAGATGTGAATTTGAACTGGACCGCTCCGAACCACCTGGCAGTCTCCTGCAATCACTGCCAGGTGGCCTTCCTGCGCCAGCGCCAGGAACATTGGCAGGATGTGGCAATCAGCTACATCTTCGGTACACGATAATTGCTAATTAGTTGCCAGTTGCTTCCCTCCCAGCCATGTAGCCAAATCACCTTGCTGGTGGTCGCGATACCGGATGCAGGAATTAATACGCTCAACCGTCTGTTTCAGGACGCGCTCTGCAGAAGGCACCTTATGCTCGGTAAAGAAATGCTGCACATCATCTCGATGTTCGGCATCACAAAACGAGCTGGATGCAAAAATGATCTCTCCCCCGCTGGACATCGTGATCTTCTTTTCCACTTCAGGCCAGTGGCTTTTGATCCATTGCCATGCAGGAACCTGGTTGACGGGATTGCCCAGGACTCCAGAAATCAGGTGCGGAGCATCCTGGTTACGGCTTTCCGGAGACACCGCAAGTTGCAACACCCGTTCCACCTGCGGCGCACCGCGAAACTCCGCCAGCGCCTGCCCTACGTTGTAGTACTGCTCCGGAGCAGTCAAATGCCGCATGCTGTTCAGGTATTCGTCCAGCAGAGCGCTATCGCCGGCGCTGGCCGCCACTTCCAGGATGCTCCCGGCCAGTGTCGGGTCTACTGAATTCGGTGCTTGCAGATACTGGCGCGCCAGCCTGGTCGCTTCCTTGATCGTATCGGGATCCCTAGCACCTTTCCCCAGGATTTCTACCAAAACCGCACGCAGGCTGTGCGTGTCCTCACTTTCGCCCGGCGCCGGGCTCCAGCCAATCTTCGCCAGCATGGGCCGAAAAGTAGCGCGAAGCCACGCATGGAATGCATCGCGGTCCGAGTCAGTCACCAGATAATCGTTAATGTCTCCGAGGACTTGAGAGTAGCTATCCACCACGGCCCGTTCCTGGTCCGTACTAAGTGTGTTCACCAGGTCCAGCAGAGATCCGATTTTTTCCTTCCCTGCCTTGACCAGCGCCCATTGATCGTTCACCAGCGACATCCGCTCGGCCGTCGTGAGTCCAGTCATGGTTGCGTCCGTCAGCTTCTTGAAAATGCCGGGATCATATTCTGTGCGGTAGTAACCCACGGCATTGACATTAGTAAACTCCCAGTTCGAGCAGCCGACCACCGGCACCACCTGCTGCTTCTCCCCCACCAGTTGGCAAAATGGCTTGCTGTCGTCCGTCTTGATGCATACTGGAATCAGCCAAAGCTGGTTGCTGGAATCCGCACTCCCGTCGCTTAGAAAGCGTTGTTGCGATAGAGTGATCTCAGTCTTGGGGTGCGGTTGTACCGGCTTGCGCACGCGTCTTTTCTTACTCCGGGTGATTGTGCTCTTCTGCGCCGCCGGTGTCACGCACTCTGCGCTCACCCTTACCAGAGGCTCTCCTGGCTGATTGACGAACGTCGGCATAATCCGGTCCACCGGACGGCCTGATGCCTGGGCCATGGTTGTCCAGAAATCTTCAGCGGTGGCATTGCTGTACTGAAACTTCCGCAAATAACTGTTCACACCGCGCCGGAACACTTCCGGGCTCACATAAGATTCGATCATGCGCATGACTGCTGCTCCCTTGTCATAAGAGATCGAATCAAACAATTCATTGATTTCATCCGGGGTCTCGGCACGAGCACGAATCGGATGTGTACTCCGCAGAGAGTCCACCTGAAGGGCCTGGTTGGTGTCCTTCACTGCTTCCAGCACGGCATTCCATTCCGGATGCAGGTCCTGCATTGGTTTCTTCTCCATCCAGTTGGCAAAGCCTTCATTCAGCCAGATGTTGTCCCACCACTTCATGGTCACCAGGTCGCCGAACCACTGATGCGCCATTTCATGCGCCAGTACCAGGAAGACGGCCGCGTGCGCTTCCACGCCAGAATTCTTGTCGTCAATAAACAATAACGATTCCCGGTAAAAGATGGCGGCGGTGTTCTCCATGGCGCCGGCCTCGAAATCGGGAACGCCAATCACGTCCAGCTTGCCGTAGGGATATTTAATTCCGTAGTACTGGTTGTAGTACTTCAGGATCTCCTCGGCGTAGCGCAGAGACACTTCGCCCAGGGGCTTTTTGTCCGGTGTGCCGCATACCCGGATCGGAGTACCCTCAGCCTCACCTTCTACGCATTGAAAATCACCCACCGCCATGGCCACCAGGTAAGTGGACATCTTCGGCGTGGGAGAGAACTTCAAGGTATGCTTGCCTTCGCCCGGCCCCGGAGTGTCAGAGACAATCTGGCCATTGGAGATGGCTGTATCCCCTTTGTCCACTACCAGCGTGATCTCAAAAGTTGCCTTCATCGCGGGTTCGTCGAAGGAAGGAAAGGCGCGTCGTGCGTCAGTGGATTCAAATTGCGTGGTGGCATAGCGCCGTGCCTTGGTCTGGGCCAGATAAAAGCCGCGCAGCTTGTCATTGAGAATTCCGCTGAATTGAATTTGGATGCTCGCCGGTCCCAGCGCCAATGGCGTGCTCGGGGTTAGCATTGCCTGCTCTTTGTGCGCATCCAGGCTGACTCGTGCTTCCTGCGGGAGCCCACCCTGGGTAACCGTCGCTTTTTGAAACTGGATCTCGGCCGAATTCAGCGTGATGGAAGTCGTCGATCTCTGCACGTTGACCTGAATGGTCTCACTGCCGACAAAGGTGGCTGTCGCCAGGTCAGGTGTGAAGGTCAGGTTGTAGTCCAGAGGAACAACATCCTTCGGCAAGCGCTGGCCCAACGCCATCACCACGCAGAAAAGAAATGAAATATGAATGAATCGTTTTAAGATGATCATGTAACTCCGTTCTAGAAATCAGCAAATGGCAAATAGCAATTGGCAATTGGCTTTTGGCTCTTGGCTTTTAGCTTTACCTCTGTGTTCCTCCGCGTCCTCTGCGGTAAAGCAATTAGACTTTGCAGTTGCCGTCGCTTTTTGACTTTCAATTACCCATTTACCAAATTAACCAATTACTAAATCTTCTAATTCGCGTTTACTCGCGTTCATTCGCGGCTAAGCCTTTGGTTTTGCTCTTGCTTTTCCTCAGTCTTTCTTCGTGTCCTTCGTGGTTTGCTTTTGATCGCTCGTCGGCAATGTCAGGTCTCCATCAGCGCCAACCCTCACGGCAGAACTTCCGAAGTCGCTCGTCGAAAGCTCCCGCAGCACCGGCACAATCTTCATCTCCGGATCCAGCTTGGGCCCTCCGGGTTTCTCCTGCTTCACCGGATGGACCCGGCCACCGTGAAAGCTGCCATCCAATCCCAGATGCGCTTCCAGAATCAGCGAAATTCCGCTTTCGCCGCTCAGGTTGAAGGGCCCATAGGTGGCAAAGTTTCCCAGAGAATAAGCAATCAGCTTCCCCTGATAGATCTCCATGCCACGCACCACATGCGGCCCGCTCCCTACCACCACTTGCGCTCCGGCATCGATTGCCGCGTGAGTAAACTTGCGCAGATCACCGCGATCTTCGCCCAGGAACATCTCATCGCCGGCAGGAACGTGCTGGTGCGTCGCGCCTTCTGCCCCGCCATGGAATGAAATGATCACGATGTCCGCGTCTGCGCGCGTATCGTGTATTAGCTGCAACGCATCATCCAGGTTCAACAGGTTATAGGCGTTGGGATAAGTGGCGAATGCGATCACCGCTATCTTTTTTCCTTTGATTGTGAGGTGGGCAATGTCTCCAACCTCGCCCGAATGTGCAATCCCCAGCGAATCCAGTACCTGTCGCGAACTGCTGCGCCCCTCCTGGCCAAAGTCCATGGCGTGATTATTGGCCACGCCCATCACGGAAAAACCAGCATCTTTCAGATATTTTCCATAGCGCGTGGGGACGCGAAAGGCGTAGCAGGTGCCCTCGCGCTTGCCGCGACACTTGGCCGAAACACCTCCATCAACCAGCGGACCTTCAAGGTTTCCAAAAGTGATGTCGCCGGTCTTCAGGATCGGCGCAACCTCCTGCAACAGATCAGCGCCATCATTTGGCGGCAGATCACCGCCCGACGCATCCGGAAACGTTGTCCCCAACATCACATCGCCCACGGCCATAAAAACAATTTCATCATCCTGAGAGTGGAGCGGCGTCACTCCCGGCTGCGACAGCGTAGGTGGACTCGGGATCGCAGGCGCCGTCTGCGGAGCGGGTTGCGATGGGGTCGCGGGCGTCTGCGATGGTTCTTGCGTCGCTGGGGTCGCGGGCTGCGACTGTTCTTGCGTATTGGGGACCGGCTGTGATGGCGCGCGTTGCTCTTCCGTCTGTCGAGGTGGAAGCGCTCCGGGCTGCGAACCTGCAGGCTGCTGTGCCTGAGATGACGGTTTTCCCTCCTGCGCGTTAACCAGGACTGCAGACAAAGCCAATAACGCCGATAAAAGCGCTGCCCGGCGCGACGTCACAAAAATGCGAAACATTAACGATACGGTAACGGGTTTGCCTGTTTTTAACAATTGCCTAAAGGATTCGCCCTATCGGTAGAAATCAAGTGAATCAGCGCCATCGGTAAGGTTTTGCTGTTGTCTTTCCAATCACGCGATGTCATCTGCGTCATCAGCGCAAATCTGCGGCCAATCCTGCATTTGCCGCTGCCGTTGCTTTTGCCTTTCAATTACCAAATTACCAACTTACCCAATTACCAAATTCCCACCACCTCGTCTATCGCTCACGCAACGTCACACTCCCACCCGCGATGGTGTAAGCACAACGATTCCACCCCACCCAATACCCAATCTCCCGATAGTCTCCGAAATCAAACACCGCCAGATCAGCATCCTTCCCCGGCTCGACGCTTCCCTTGCGTGCCTCCAGTTGGAGCGCGTACGCGGCATTGATGGTGCTTGCCGCAATCGCTTCAGCCACGCTCATCTTCATGTGAGTGCATGCCAGCGAGATCACAAACGGCATGCTGGGCGTGGGCGAAGTGCCAGGGTTATAGTCCGTGGCCAGGGCCACTGCTACGCCAGAATCGATCAACCGGCGCGCATGGGGAAATTCCCGATGCCCCAGAAAGTAATTCGCTCCCGGCAGTAGTATCGCCACTGTTTGCCCCTCAGCCAGCAAGGACACATCTTCCTCGCCCACACAATCCATGTGGTCCAGCGATGCCGGCTGACAGGCAAGAAGTCTATCCAGTTTCGACGGCGTAAACTGGCAAACGTGAGCACGAGTGCCCAGCCCATGGCGCAGGGCCGCTGCCAAAACCCTCTCCGACTGCTCCAGTGTGAAGGCGCCGCGCTCGCAGAAGACGTCCACAAAACTCGCCAGTTTTTTCTTTGCCGCTTCAGGAATGATCTTGGAGCAGACTAAATCAACGTACTCATCTTCCTTGCCGGCAAACTCCACCGGCGTCACGTGAGCAGCCAGTAATGTTGGCGCGACTGTGCCGGGCCATCGATGGGCAGCATCATGAATGGCCTGCAGGCTTTTGATCTCATCCTTGGGCGTGAGTCCGTATCCTGACTTGGCTTCCACCGTGGTTGTGCCCTGCTCCAGCATGGCCTGCAAGCCAGCCAGGACCCGGTCTGCCAGTTGCTTTCGCGACGCCTTGCGCACCGCCGCCACACTCGAACGGATGCCGCCACCCGCTGCGGTAATCTCTTCGTAGGTTGCTCCGGACGTTCGTTTCTCAAAATCAATCATCCGAGGCCCCATGAACGCCGGATGCGTATGCGAATCAATCAGTCCAGGAAGAACGACTCGCCCGCCACAATCAATCTCGTGTATTTTGCCTTTGTTCTTGCGCAGCCAGGGATCACGCAAGACCTCGCGCTGCTTCCCCACAGCGGCAATCCGCCCGCCCGCACAAAGCACCGCCGCATCCTGGATCAATCCAATGTCACTAAGCGCAGCGCCACGGCGAGGGCCGGCTCCGCCACGCAGAGTGACAAGCTGGCCGATATTAGTCAGCAACAAGTAAGGAGAATTTTTGATTTGTGATGTGAGATAGCCCTTGGCCATTAGCCATTGGCCCCTGGATTATGGCTGTTGGCTTTTGGCTTTTGGCTTTTGGCTGTCAGCTTCTGCATATCTGTGAGAATCAGCGATATCAGTGGTAATCAGCGGTAAGCTGTTGCTGTTGCCGTTCCGATCACGGCGATCACCCGATCACGCGCGATCACGGCGATCTCTCGGGAATTTTAATCCTGTTCTCCCGAGCGAAAGTGATAGCTTCCTCGTAACCCGCATCCACGTGCCTCGCCACTCCTATCCCGGGATCGTTCGTCAGCACCCTCTCGATCCGCTCCGCCATGGCCTGCGTTCCATCTGCTACCGTGACCTGCCCCGCATGGAGAGAGTATCCAATCCCCACGCCTCCGCCATTGTGGACAGAAACCCAGCTCGCGCCGCTGGCTGTATTCAGCAGCGCGTTCAGGATGGGCCAGTCGGCCACGGCATCACTGCCGTCTTTCATGCTTTCGGTTTCGCGATACGGCGACGCCACTGAGCCGCAATCCAGATGGTCGCGTCCCATCACAATCGGCGCCTTGATCTTGCCTTTCTTGACCAGCTCGTTGATGGCCAGCCCAAACTGTGCCCGCTCGCCATAGCCCAGCCAGCAGATGCGCGCCGGCAGCCCTTGAAACTTGATGCGCTTGCGCGCCAGCTTGATCCAGCGATCGAGAATGCGGTTGTGGGGAAAGAGTTCCAGCACCAGGTCGTCCGTGACGGCAATATCCGCCGGCTCGCCCGAGAGCGCTGCCCAGCGGAAGGGCCCGCGTCCCTCGCAAAACAGCGGACAAATGTAGGCCGGCACAAATCCGGGAAAGTCGTAGGCATTCTTCACTCCGCGCTGGAAGGCAAACGTCCGGATGTTGTTGCCGTAATCAAAGGTCACGCTGCCCATCTTCTGCAAGCGCAGCATGCCCTCGAAGTGGCGGGCAATCGAATCCAGCGATCGCTCCGTGTACCCCTGCGGGTCGCGCTTGCGCAATTCCAAAGCTTCTTCAAGCGACATCCCGCGTGGCACATAGCCATTCAGCGGATCATGCGCCGAGGTCTGGTCGGTAAGAATGTCCGGCAGGACGCCGCGCTCGGCCAGCTCCGGAACCACATCAGCGCAGTTGCCGATCAGGCCGACCGAAATAGCTTCCTTCTTGCGAATCGCATTCTTCAGGATGCGCAGCGCCTCATCCAGGCTGTTGACCATGAAGTCGCAATAGCCGGTTTTGAGCCGCTTCTTGATGCGCTCCGCATCAACGTCAATGCCCAGGAAACAAGCGCCGGTCATGGTGGCCGCCAGAGGCTGCGCCCCACCCATGCCGCCCATTCCGCCGCTGACAATCAGCTTGCCGGCCAGATCGCCATCAAAATGTTTTTCTGCGGCCGCAGAGAAGGTCTCAAATGTCCCCTGAATAATTCCCTGCGAACCAATGTAGATCCACGACCCGGCGGTCATCTGACCGTACATCATCAGCCCGGCCCGCTCCAGCTCATTGAATTTTTCCCAATTCGACCAGTGGCCCACCAGGTTGGAATTGGCAATCAGCACGCGCGGCGCGTATTCGTGCGTCTTGAAGACGCCGACCGGCTTGCCCGATTGGACCAGCAGAGTTTCATCGTTCTCTAGACTCTTCAATGATGCAACGATGGCGTGGTAAGCCTCCCAACTGCGCGCGGCCCGGCCGGTTCCACCGTAGACGACCAGATCGCGCGGCCGTTCGGCGACTTCTTCGTCGAGATTGTTCATCAACATGCGCATGGCGGCTTCCTGCTGCCAGCTTTTGCAGGAGATGGAAGTACCACGCGGAGCGCGGATCGGGGTGTAGGTCGCAGGCGTGATTTCGGTTTCGACGGGCATGGGTTAATGGTAGTGCTTTGGCGGCAAGGGTTCAAACGGAGAGC
>DATDGH010000834.1:0-4891 GCA_036522215.1 Candidatus Angelobacter sp.
TCACCATCGCGGGTGAACAGGACAGGCTTCCTGACCAGGGGATGGCGGAGAAGGAGCCGGGCCAGCGCAAATCCGGCATAGCCGGTGGCGCCAATCACTGCGGGTTGGATAGTTGCCGGCATCAGGCGCGCATCGCCTCCAGCCTGGCCTGAAGTGACCTCGCATTTTTGTTGCTGGCGGTGATGATCAGCAGGGTATCGTCGCCGGCTACGGTTCCCACTACTTCCTCCCAGGTCTCGGCATCGATGCCGACAGCCACCGGCTGCGCGCTTCCGGGAATGGTCTTGATCACCAGCAGGTTTTGCGCCCGGCGTACCTCACGCACAAATTCCTTGACCAGCCGCGACACTGCGGGCAATGGCTCAACGGAATTCCCGTCTCCATTGCGCAGAATGTAACCCTCAGGAGTTTTGACCAGGCGCAGCTCGTTCAAATCGCGCGACAAGGTGGCCTGCGTGACCTGAAAGCCACGCCGCGCCAGCAGCTTGCAGAGCTCATGCTGGTTGGGCAGGGGCCCTGCGTGGGCCAGTTCCACGATTGTCTGTTGTCGTGCCAGTTTTGTCATGCGAATAATTATGCAGCTCTATGTATAAATATGCAGTATGGAGAAAAGTTGTGTCAATAGAAAAATAAGGGGATTATGCACTTGACACAGAACTGGGGATTTTTCCGATTGGCGGGATTACCCCGCCATCGCATGCGTGACAAGATAGAAATGATATGGGACGTTTTGATTATAAGAAGATCAAACAGGGAGGTTCGACTGTTTATGATCGACGGAAAAATCCCTTTTCCATAGAAAAAGCCAGCCCCCTTAGCTAAGCTCCAGTTAAGGAGCGACGGCATGAAGCCGACATTCACTAAGGCGAACCGGCACTATTAGGATGCACGCCCTGGCAGGGGATTGTCAACCGTGGTATGGATCCACCAAACCATCACCTTTGTTACTTCAGCGCTCCACTCATAAACGCCGAAATATCTTTCTTCAGTTCTCCCAGAGATTCATCGCGGATGTACATCATGTGTCCGGCGCCGTAATAACCCAGGCTGATGCTCTTGTGCTGCTGCTCGTTCAATCCCATGTGGTTAAGGGTGTACTGGGTGGCAAAATAGGGAGTGGCCAGGTCGAAATATCCCGAGCCCACGAACAGCTTCATAAACGGATTCTTATCGAAGGCATCGCGTAGCGCCTGCGCTGTATCCGGAAACCCTTCGCCTGCGGACCCCCAATTCCAGTCGCGAAAGCCGAAGCCGCCACCCAGGATGTAGTACTCGAGATCAGACTTGTAGTCCAGTTCCGTGCGTACATACTGATTAAACATGGCGGTGTACGGTGGACGAATGGCGCTCATACTGGGATCGAAGTCGGTTGTGTCCGATAGTGGCGAACGATCGGTGCCGATGAAACGACTATCCAATCTTCCCACTACGAGTTTGCGGTCGCGCAACAACTCTTTGGTGAAATGAGGTTCGTCAACCCGGAGATCGGCCAGGTCCAGGTAGCTCTTGCTGAGTCCGGTGTAGCGCGACAGGCGATCGATGACGGCATTGCGCTCATCAGCGGTGAGCCGGTCTCCCTTGACCAGAGCCTCAGCATAGCTGGTGGACGCCCATTGCTCCACCTCGCTGCGCAGTTTTTGAAAGTCCTGCTCCAGCTCCGGGCTGAGCTTCTTGTGATACCACGCGGTGGTGGCATAGGTGGGCAGATAGAGGATGTAGGGAAGATCGTTGCCAGGAGTGAACTCCAGCGTCTGAAAGTTGAGCACCGACGAAATGAGCATGATGCCGTTAAAGGCTATTCCGTGTTCCACCAGGTATCCGGAGAGTCCGGCCGCGCGGGTGGTGCCGTAGCTCTCGCCCACCAGAAACAGCGGCGATGACCAGCGCTGGTAACGCCCCAGATAAAGACGAATGAATTCACCCACTGACTGGATGTCTTCGCGCACCCCGAGGAATTTTTTGTTCAGGTCGGGCTTCAGCGCGCGGCTGTAGCCTGTACCGACGGGATCGATGAAAACAAGGTCGGTCTGATCCAGCCAGGTGAATTCGTTGTCGACAAGCTGATAGGGAGGCGCGGGCATCAGGCCTTCAGCCTGCATTTTGACCCGTTTGGGGCCAATTGCGCCCAGGTGCAGCCAGACCGACGCCGAGCCGGGCCCGCCGTTGAAGGAGAAAGTGAGCGGGCGACGATCACCGGGGTTCTGTCCGTCGAGGGTATAGGCCATGAAAAAAATATTGGCTTCAATGTCGCCGTCAGTATTGCGGATGGGCATCAAGCCGGTGGTTGCTGTATAGCGCAAGGTCTTGCCGCCTACGTGGATCTCATGATGGGTGACTACCGGCGGCGTTTCCGCCTTGGTCTCCCCAGCAGGCGCAGGCTTTGCCGGCTGGTTGGCCGCTGGAGTGGTAGTCTGGGCTTCTGGCGGCTGTTGCCCTCGCCGCTCCTGACCCGCGGTAAACATGCTCAAACAAGTTACTAGTCCAAGAAGTAAAAGGGCGAGGCGAACCTTCATGCGAGACACTCCATTTGAAAGATAGGTGAGTGTAGCAAAGACCAGGGAATAGGAAACAGGGGACAGCCTTGCCACCCTTTGACCGGATTGCACGGCCTGTGACTATCTGCACCCCAACGCGTGCAAAACCGGCCCGCGTCGGGGACCCCGGCTCGAAGAAGCGAGAACAGAAGTTAGCCTGAACAATCTGTTGATCGCCGGTGATCTGGTGATCGCGCGTGATCGGAAAACCGTGCGGTCCCCACTGCTACGGCACGCCGAAATTGTTTTTTATGCGAGGGACACAAAGGAACAGAGAGGTGACTGGGTTTGCCAACTGCTGATTGCTAGTTGCCAATTGCTCTTTGCTACCGGCTGCCTGTGGGAACTACCAGGTCACGGTCGAGCCGGACTTCAAGTTGAGTCTCTTTGTCCAGGCGTAGATCGTTGCCTTGGAAAAGAAGGCTCGATCCACCACCCAATCCGGCTCCGGCTGCGGCGCCAATGGCTGCGCCCTTGCCGCCCCCAATGACCGCTCCGCTGGCCGCGCCCAGGCCGGCGCCGATTGCCGCATTGGTAATGACTCGCTTCTTATCGGGTCCTTTTCGAGTAAGTTCTCCCTCATTCTCGGTGGACTTAATGGAGTGGTCCCCGGGAACCCCGGTGACTGTACTGATCAATGGCACCCAGCCGTGGCGCGTCTCAATTTCATCCAGGGCCAACTGCATTCTGGCGCCGGTGAAACCACGTTCGAAGCTGCCCACGTGACCTTTGACGGTACGGCCCTTGGGGATGAAAAGCCCGCTGGGAGTGACCAGGTCTTCGCGAAGTTCAGCCTTAAAGCGTTTGCCCTGAGTCAGATTGCGGGTATCGAGCGTGTCCTTAAGCTTGATGATGAAGCGGGTGCCTTCAGGGATGGCATCGGCAGGAGCACCATAAGTCTGGTTGGTGGCATAGGTCGGCTGCGACGGCGGGTTGGGGTTACTGTCCGGTGGGCGGGTACTCAGCACCGGGTGGTTCGGATCATTTGAGTTTCCATTGTCTTGAGCGGCTGCACCGATCGTCAGGGCCAGCGCCAGGGCACAAACCAGCACTCTCCATATGGTCTTCATGGGGGGACACCTCTAGGGATATATGCTTTGGAACACTATGATGCGAGAAAAGATGCAAGAAAAACCAGAAAAGCTGCTCATCTCACAGAAGATATTTTGACGAGCCCTTACGCCAACAAAGCGGCTTACCAAAGAAATGAGCTAACCAAATCAGCAACTTAGCATCAAAGTGATGGTGAGGGCGGGCAGCGAGCTCGTGGTTAAGGACGTTTCCCGCACTCACCCCCCCGGGTGAATAAGTTCCTTCGGCCCCTATTGCGAGGCCGAGGTGACGAAGGTAACTATCAGGTTTTCAGAAATTTGCCGCATCATACTTGTGCAGCTCGGGTTTGGAGAGGGTATGAAGAACTGGTTGTTGCCAATCGCAGTTTTGGGAGTAAGCGGCATTGGCCTGATGTTCGCCAGCGAACGGGGCCGGACGCAATTGCGTCATGTTCTGGACCGTCTGGCCGATTCGGAAGAACCGTTTGCCGACTTCAATCAGGCGATTGAAGGTCAACTCCAATACATACAGCAGACGCTCGATCAATTGTCAGAAGCTTTGGAAGTGTCGCAATAGCTTCTTGAAGGTCCTGAACCTCTGCCTCCCCACAAGTGTTCCCGCCGGTTGCCCTGTATCAGGAATTTTCCACTAAACAATTTCATTGATTCGCTTAGCCATCTTGATGTCGCGTTGAGTCACGCCGCCTGAATCGTGCGAAATCAATGCCGTAGTCACCTTGTTATAGCGGATATCAATGTCAGGATGATGATTGGCCTGCTCTGCGGCATCGGCAACCTTTGTGACAAACTGCATGGCTGCCTTGAAATCAGGAAATTCAAAGACCCGCTGGATAGCTTTGCCCTGGCGTTGCCATCCGGCAAGAGAACCAAGTGCCTGCTGGATTTCCGAGTCAGTAAGGACAGCCATAGCTCACCTCCCATGAATCTTTCATTGTAATGAATCCGGGCTGAGCACCGATTTCAGGGAATGCAAATTTATCCCGCCCTTGAGCCATCGGGCACCGGTTTCTCCGGCAGGGCAAGCACGGGAACGATTCCATCAGCATAGCCGATATCGAAGAGCATGTCCTCAGAGACTACCCCGCGCATTTTGCGTAGCTCCAGATTCACCACAAACAATGCCTGCTTGCCTTCGATCTCTCGCGGGTTGGCGCGTTCCTTTTTCATTCCGGCGACGATTGTGCGCTCATGGTCGCCAAAACTCACCCGCAATTGGACGAGCTTTTCCGAGTCCGGGACGTCCGTGACCGAGCGAATAGTGCCAATGCGAATATCGATCTTTTC
>DATDGH010000835.1:0-4492 GCA_036522215.1 Candidatus Angelobacter sp.
ACTGCCGATTCGGCGAACACCACCATCTGCTGGTTGGCGCGCATACCCTCCATCACGTTCATTACGGAAAGCGGCACCGCCGGCATGACTTTGTCCTCTACCGTGGCTTGCGGGTTGGGTTCAAGCAAAGAGACATAGAGATGATCATTCAGGTGTTCTTTGTTCAGCAATTCAATGGTTGAGTTGAGGTCCAGTTTCTGGCTGACCGCGGGGCTGAGACGGCGAGTGCGGTCCAGCGTCTCGGCGTCGCTCACCAGGATGCGCAGTGTGCCCTTGGGAGCGGACGTGGGAACACGAACCGGAATCTGGCGGACAATCCTTTCTCCGCGATACGGACGCAGGACAGCTTCAATGGTGATCTCGTCGCCGGGGCGAGCTTCGGTAACATCTGTGCGTGCACTTTCCAGCATGGCCGAGCGACGGTCTTTCTCCAGATCGAAGTCGAGCTTGACCTCATTGATCTTTGGCGCTTCAAAGGGATTGTCAAAAATCCGGCCAAAGTGCTCTCCCAGGGTAATAGCAACCGCGAAAGCCGTAGGCGTGGTCTCAATGGGCGAGAACATATTCGTAAGACGCACATCCGGATAGCCGCTCACGCGAATGTGGCCGTTCATTAAATAGGTGGTTTCTTCGCCGTACTGGTTCATGCCTTGCAACGCATTAAATACAGTGGCCATCATCATCAGCGGCGTCAGCTTGGCGTTGTTCAGAACTTCATAGTGATACTCACGTGGACCGGCTGAACTATGGATGCTCAGCGTCACCGGAATCATCTGCGGCTGTTTGTTGAAGCGGCCAAGAATGCCGGTGTGGCGGTCCTGAACGAAGGCGCCGATGGACTCCGTGGTATTGATGATTTTGAAGGCGTTGAGAGGCGAAGACAGCGTTGCCACCACGCTGGCTTTAGTCATGGGCATGTCCACCATGCCGTACTGCAATAGCGGATGCCCGCAGGCCAGAACGTGGTCTTTGTCCATATACGTGACAGTGCAGGTGGCAGCAGCGTCCATGTCGCCACGCACCAGCACAGCGCTCACGGCAGATCCCGGCTCCAACGGCTCCGGCTGCTTTTCACCGCTGGCGGCGCCAACGCCCATGACAGGAACAATTCCTGCCGCGGAGAACTTATCTGCAAAAGTCTTCACCGCTGCTTCGCTAAAACCGCTGAAGACAAATGGAGCGTCGATCGGAGTGAGGTATTGCGCATACGTTGAAAGCTGGTCCAGCCCTGTGACGCCTGGTGTGCCGGTCTTTTCCATGGCCCCATGATTGGCACTGGTCATGGGTGATTCCGAGGAGGCACTCTTATCGAACTCGTTGATCTCGAGCATCTCCGCGATCGGCGTAACTCCCGCAATAGGCTCCTTGGAAAAACTGCCGATCCTGTAAGCAATCGCGCCCACCAGCTTGCCATCGATATAAACCGGGCTGCCGCTCATCCCCTGCACCACGCCGGTGTATTCCGCCCTGGCGCCCTGAAGGCGGACCAGGATCACATCACTGCGGGGTCCATTCATGTTCTTGAGCACACCCAGGACTTCCACGCCCATACTCTCCGGCTTGGTGCCTTCAAAAACGGTATAGGCCACGCCCTTCATGCCGGGACGCACTTGATCCACAGTGAGGATTTTCGGCGGTGCGTTTTCTTTTTCCGATGATTGCGTGCGGTGGGGGCGAACCTGGGCGCTGCCCAGGGAAACGACGACGGCGCAAAAAACAATAACAGCTTTTTTCATACGACCTTGCACTAGATGAAAGGCCAGCTTTACGAGCGCTCGTTTTCACAAGCGGAACGCAACCGCTTTCGGCTGCATGCGTAAGTTGCTGGTCGTGCCACTATACTAACGGAGAAGCAGGAAAAATGGCAGTAAAGAATGTGCTTAGTCCAACTATAGGAACATCTAGGCAATTTGCACTAGCCATCGATCTCGGCCAAAAAACAAGAGGGAGCACACCCCCTGCGGTCCACAACCCGCAGAGGATTTTTGCGCGGTGGGGTGGAGGCGCCCTCGGCTGCGTCCTCTTAATACTACTGGTGGCTCTGATGGTTGGCGCAGGCGCTCAGCAGCCGGCGAAAGACGATAAGCCGCACTACACGGTGAAGGTCACCGTTCCTGTGGTGACCATGGAGGTAAGCGTCCTGACGAATGAAGGCCTCTTTGTCCCGGGATTGGCGAAAGAAAATTTTCGCGTCTTGGAAGATGGCGAGCCTCAAGCTGTCACCAGCGCCGGCCTGATCGAGGCGCCGATCACAGTCGTGTTTCTGATAGAACACACGTCCGACCTCACACCCCTTCAGCATGGTGCGTTGCTGGCCTGTTACAGCTTTCTCAACACCCTCAAAAAAGATGATTGGGCCGGCCTGGTGCTCTTCGATAAACGCCCTCATATCCTTGCCGACTTTACTCAGGACAAGTCTGCTGTTCGCGCGGCGCTGGGCAACGTGGGCATTCCGCTCTCACGAGAGATGAGCCTCTTTGACGCTTTGTATGACACTCTTGACCGCCTGGAAGAGGTGAAAGAACGCAAGTTCGTAGTTGTGATGGCCTCAGGGCAGGACACATTGAGCCGAAAGATCCTCGATGAGGTCATCAAAAAAATCCAGTTCGCAAAAGACACCGTCATTTTCTCCGTGGACACGATTGCCCCTGTCCTGAACCGCCAGGGCGCCAATGAAATGCGTGCTTTTGCTGACATGACCGGCGGGAAACTCTATTTTCCAGTGAGCCAGGAAGATTACGCGGATGTCTTCCGCGATATCGCGCGCCTGATCCGCAACCAGTACAGCCTCTCCTACCGCTCCAGCCACAAGCTGGTGGATGGAGCGTGGCACAAGATCAAAGTCGAGATCGTCAATTCGGATGGAACCACTCCGAAATATCAGATCGTCGCCCGCGATGGCTACCGCGCCAGAAAACAGGCCCAGTAAAACCGAGAGTCGTCGCCCATAAATTCTTAACTTTTCTTTACCTACGTTTCAATGGGCGATTTTTCGATGACCCGATGACCCGATGACCCGATGCCTTTCTTGCATCTATACTAGTAAAGAGAAACTTTGCCAAAGGCCAGTCCAATGTTCTCGAAAAAGCCATCAAAAGCCTCCAGCATTCTTGTTCCCGGCAGTATTTTGAGTTTATTCCGGATTGCAGCGACGATTGCGGTCGTGTGCGTTGCCTCGCTTGTGGCCGCGCAAACGCAGTCCGGGCAGACGTCGCAACAGCCTGCGAACAATCAGCAGAACCAGCAACAGAACCAAAACCCTACACCGGGAGAAGCCGGCGGTCCCAAGGGCGATATCGGCCCCATCGCAGTCCCTAAGAAGGGCGACAATAATAATGATGCGTCCACAAAAAAGGACGTGCCGACCAAGCCCAAACCGATTGAGGGCATGCCCAACTTCTCCATCAATGTGAGTGTGCCGGTAGTAACGCTGGATGTGGGCGTGTTGACCAAAGATGGCATGTTCGTTCCCGGACTGAAGCAGAACCAGTTCCGCGTGCTGGAAGATGGTGTTCCCCAAACCATCGCCAGCTTTAATCAGACCCAGGGTCCGATTACTGCGGTCATCCTCACGGAGTTCGCCAACAACGATGTCTTTTATCAATTCGCCTACGATTCTCTGATTGCGTCTTACACTTTTGCCCAAACGCTGAGGAAAGAAGATTGGATTGCGCTGATCACTTACGACATGCGCGCACACATCGTGCAGGATTTCACTCAGGACAAGCGCGCCATCCAAGCCAGCGTGAGCATGCTCCAGCCGGGTATGTCCATGTCCCAGGAGACCAATCTTTTTGACGCGCTGTATGACACCATTGACCGCCTCGAAGGAGTGGAAGGGCGCAAGTACGTCATCCTGGTTTCCAGCGGCCGCGATACCTTCAGCAAAAAGACCCTGGATCAGTGCTTAAAAAAGGTGCAGGGGTCAAAGGATATTGCGATTTATTCCATCGGCACAGGACAGGCGTTGCGCAATTACCTGGAGAGTCACGGCGCCTTAAGGTATCCATATGCGTGCGATTTTACCGACTTCAGTTGCTCCACTACCTATGCCCAGGCCGACAATCAGATGAGGTCCTTCGCCAAGATGACCGGAGGAAAAGCTTATTTCCCGCTTTTCCAGGCCTCGTTTCGTGACGACTTCGGCGATATTGCCAACACCATTCGCAATCAGTACAGCATTTCTTACCACCCGACCAACCGCAATCAGGACGGCTCTTTCCGCAAGATCAAAGTGGAACTGGTGGATGAAGCCGGCCAGCCGCTTAAGATGCGGAACGAAAAGGGTAAGGACTTGAAATACCAGATCGTCGCCCGCGAAGGTTACAAAGCCAAACTGGAAGTCGAATAAGAATCGCCGTGAACGCGCGGGATCGCCGTGATCTGGGTTCGCATCGCGACAGATCAAAACGCCCCAAATCCGCATTCATTCGCCTGCATTCGCGGCTAGAGAGCTTCTGCTTTTGCTGTTGATCTTTCGATCATGGCGATC
>DATDGH010000836.1:0-3303 GCA_036522215.1 Candidatus Angelobacter sp.
GATAAAAAAACACCAGGCTGGGCTAGAATTCCAATCATGCCCCTGTTGAGCTTTTGGAAGAGCAATCGAGACGAAGTTCTGAAGCTGACGATAGAACAGGTAGTGTCTAATGCCGGAGATGGCAATCTAAAAGACCATAACGCCTGTTCTGATGAGCTTCGCAAATTTCTAGAAACTGTTCCCAGTGACCAAATCTTCCGATACGCCCGACACTGTTTGGAGGTACCCTTCAATAAGAGCGGATTCGTTCTGCAAGACATCGTGAACGAGCTCGGGCGCCGCCTCGACTTCGAAGTCGAAAGCGGTCTGTATCAGGGAAAGCCCAAAGTTGTTGGATTTGATGGCATTTGGCGCCACAAAGATCAGCCAAATCTCATCGTTGAGGCGAAAACAACGGATCAGATGAGCTTCTCCCTCGATAAACTGGCTGAGTTCAAGGAAAAGCTTGCCACCGACAGCAAAGTCTCACGGAACTCTTCAACATTGATCGTAGTGGGCCGTGAGGACACCGGGGCTTTGGAAGCCCAAGTTCGTGGCTCACGCTACGCATGGGAAATGCGCCTAATAAGCCTTGAAAGTCTCATCAAGCTTGTTCAAGTGAAAGAGAAATCCGACGATTCCGGAACTATCCTTCAAATTCGCCAACTTCTCCAACCGTTCGAATACACAAAAATCGATAGGATTATCGATGTAATCTTCACCACCGCTGTAGATCTTGAAAGCGGAGAGGGTACTGAGCAGGAAGGACCAGAAGCCCCGGACGGATCAGAGGATTACAAGCAAATCAGAACTGCCCCCGAACTCCTCAATGCGAAACGTCAACAGGCGGTTGATGCCTTCGCAGCCGTGAAAGGGAACGAAATAGTAAAGAGAAGCCGGACACTGTTCTGGAGCACCGACAAAGCTCTCCGTGCCTGCTGCGCTGTTTCCAAACGCTACGAGGGAGAATACCAGCCCTATTGGTATGCTTTTCACCCAAAGTGGGATGAATTTCTAGCCGAAGGCAAAGAAGGCTACTTCATCCTTGCATGCATGGATCGAGACGAGGCTTTTGCTGTGCCATACTCATGGATTCTGAAGAATAAGAACAACCTGAGCAGGACCGAAAAGGGGGACAGGTCATATTGGCATGTTCCGATAACCACGCTTAGCGGTGGAACACTCGCGATTAACATGTCGAGGATCGGTACGAAGGCATCTCTGGAACCTTACCGATTCGATCTGAAAAAAACCTGATAGCACCGTTTGACAGTTAATGCGGCAAAAGCAATCAGAGCGACGCCCGGTCGCTTATTCACAAACTCGAATCGTTCTCGGGGCTGCAGGGGTCAAATTCAGACAGTACCCGAACCTAGGCAGTAACGCAAACATTCTCATTTGCAAAATGCCTGGTTCTAGCTATAATCTGCACTTCAAGCAATAAACTAGGATAAGTGTGTCTAACAGGAAACGAGCTTGCCTTGAATGGGGACGAGACGGGCACCTGCGCGCGCAAAAAACAAGAAACAAAAGTATTTCATCGATGTGTTTGCTGGGTGTGGGGGACTATCGCTTGGCCTCCTGAACGCGGGTTGGCAAGGTGTCTTCGCGGTAGAAAAAAACCGAGACGCATTCAACACCTTCGCTGCTAACTTAATCCACAATCGAAGGTTTTTTGATTGGCCTAAATGGCTTCCTCAAAAGCCGCACACAACCCATAGGCTGCTCTCCAAACATGGCAATGAGTTGCATGGACTTCGAGGCAAGATAGACCTCTTAGCCGGCGGTCCCCCCTGTCAGGGGTTTTCGCTCGCTGGCCGCCGTATCCATTCCGATCCCCGCAACTCTTTGATAAAGCAATATCTTCAGATAGTAAACAAGGTCCAGCCACGATTTCTGCTTTTTGAAAATGTTCAGGGTTTCCACTATCCGTTCCGAAAAAACGGTCATGGAAAGGAAAAAACGACACCCTACTCTGAGCTCATAGCCGACGAACTGGAGTCTGCAGGCTACAAGGTTTTTTCCGACTTAGTTGACTTCAATTTCTTTGGTGTGCCGCAGAGTCGACGCAGATTCATACTCATCGGAGTAAAAAAGGGTGATCCAGCCCTTAAGAAACTTGAACACAAAGACCCCTTCCGTTTACTTGCCGAACAGCGCGCAGGATTCCTTCGATCGAAGCGCCTCCGATCGGGACGACCTATCGCTGCCAAGGAGGCGATTTTTGACCTGGAGACAAAGGGCAAATCGCTGATTCAAAGCACAGAATCAACCATCAAGGCATTCAAACAAATCAGCTATAAGAAGGTATCATTCCCAAGTCGCTTCTTGTCTTTAATGCGACGGAATGCCCCAGTGAATTTAGATGGTTTACGCCTGGCTCGCCACAGCGATTCAACTGTAAAGTATTTCAAGAAAATCATGACGACGTGTCAGCTCGGCAAATCACTGAATGACCACGATCGCGAACGTCTTGACACCAAGAAGCAAGCGCTTACCCCGTTGGATCCGGAAGCTCCGGCCGCAACCGTAACCACACTGCCGGACGACATGATCCACTACTCAGAGCCACGAATTCTAACCGTCCGTGAAAATGCACGACTACAGACCTTCCCGGATTGGTTTAAATTCACAGGGCCGTACACGACTGGTGGTAAAAAACGCCGACTCGATTGCCCACGCTATACGCAGGTTGGCAACGCGGTGCCTCCCTTATTTTCTGAAGCTATTGGTAGAGTCCTCAAGTCACTCGTCAGAAAACGAGCAGGCCCCAAAAAATGAATAAGCGAGTAAGCTTCAAGACGAACACACTGCTCAAGAATCTTGTGGGCAAAGATCTGATCAACGATGACAGCATTGCCGTCGTTGAATTGGTGAAGAATGCCTACGATGCGTCGTCTGATTCGGTGCTTATCAGGCTTGAGGGCCTCTCTGACCACGGCACTACGACGGATGAGTCACGCCTCATGATCGCCGACAAAGGAATCGGCATGGATGACGCCGATATAAGGGATAAGTGGCTAAACATTGCATACTCGGACAAGAAGCTAGCTCCAAAACTGCACGGGGCCTACTTCGCCGGCAACAAAGGGATCGGCCGTTTTTCCTGTGACCGCCTGGGGGCGCAGCTCGACATGTTTACCAGAAAAGCAGGCGGAGACATATATCATTTAAAAATTAGCTGGCCCGATTTTGAAATAGAGGGTAAGAAAGACCTCACAATCCAACAAATAAAGGTTCCGCTAAGAACTGTCACTGCGGATGAGGTGAAGGCCATTTCCGAGGCGAAAATGTCACATCGCGGAACCATTCTCCTCATCTCCC
>DATDGH010000837.1:0-11824 GCA_036522215.1 Candidatus Angelobacter sp.
TTTTTACCGCGTCTTCTGAAAGGGCCTGCGATTCTTGCGCCCGATCAGCAATCTCCAGGATCTTTTGCTGGTTCACTTCCTGGAAATAATCAATCAAGTCATCGATCGTTAGTGTCCTGTACGTTGCCTGGCGCTTAAGAGCCCAGAAAATCAGCGGCAGAGCTAGTCCCATTACCAAGGCTCCAGCCGCCAGCGCATAAAAGATAGTTCGGCCCACTGTGTTGTAAGTCCTCCCAGGAACATTTTTCACAGCGGACGGCACGTTCCGCCTTTAGGTCACACTAATTTATGTGAGCTTCTCTGCCTTGAGGGAATAGTTGTAATTCTTTCGGAATTTCCAAAATCCGTAATTTCATGCGCCCAATGTGGAACTGCTGACTCAGGAATGAAACAAATAAATCCATTGAGTTCCAGACGCAAGGGCGTTGCACTCTGTTGCTTTAGAGCGTCAAATATATATATATCACTATTGATTATATATAGTACTTATGATATGCTATGAATCACTCGGAACTAAAACGGTCACGGAGTAAGGAACGGGTGACTGCCGGTCGGGGACCAGCGGAGGTCAACTCCGGCAGTTGTCCGTTGCCGGCCATTTCTCGGTGATTAACAGTAGTTCAGGTTCCCACCGTGCATGTGTGGAGAGGATAGAGTTCACTCCCCACCAGGAGATATGCTGCATGAAACGTGCCTTGCACGTAGGGGTCGCCGGAATGGGTAAGAGGCATTCTGGCGACCCGGCCCGGCTTCGAAGGCACCGAAGGTGCGAGCTATTGGTTAGTCAATGTTCCGGAGCAACTGAAGGAGATTACCAAAAGCAGGCGGTGCCATACGAAAGAGCTTCTTCCTCAACCTCCAAATGGATTTTGGGATCGCCTCAAACTCCATCAGCCCGCTTAACCGCGGCCCTTTTCAACCCGGGGTACTGACGGCAGTTGCGGTGGACACCGAAATTGGCTTGCCGTTCCTCCATTTGCCGAGAGGTTGCCGGTAGGCGGTCTCTTGCCAAACCAGGGAAATCTCACTAAGAGTGAGTCGCGTTCGAATGTGTAATGAACGCGACTCTCAAATACGATTCATGCCATCCCAATCTGTTGGGCAAACTTTGGAGGTAGTCCACGCACGGGTGAGCTGCGTGCATGGGAGTAGCTCCAGGGCGACGGTGAGTCGCGTGCAAGCCTGGGGGCTGTACGCGACTCACATGGCAATGAATTTCTATCTTGGCACCCTTCATCAGCGAGCAAGAGAGAGTTCCTACTGCCGCAAGAACGTTAGGCAATTGCCTCCGCGGTGCATGCAGCCGGACGCTGACAGCAACTATTTCTACGATCGCCGTTTCTTTGCGACGCGGATCAAAGTATCTCCCACAATGACATTGATATGCCACTGGGCTTGTCGCGATATTGGCACCCGACCGCCAGTCGACTTGGGAGTGGTCATTGGGCCATGGGAATTGGATTCGGTGTGGATTGCCCGAACGACCGAGAAAGGCGGCATCACCAATCCGCCACTGCACGCAGCTTCCGAATAAGAGATGGCTATCTCAGCAACTAGAAAGGCCGCGGACGGGGACAAGCCGTTAGCGGCGCATGTTCTGGAAATTTCAAAGACCACCATGTATCGCAAACTTCAAGAGTACGGTTGGCAAGACCGATTCGCCGACAAGAGATCACGTTAAGCGCAGATATTGAGACGACCTGAATGCGAAAAGTCATCATCACACGTACCTCGTACCTCATTCCGCCGAAAGACCTCAGGAGTCATCGCAACATACAGGAATGCTGGCAACTCCCACGAGGTTACACGCTCCTCTCGGTTAACGACCCTGTGTTTAGCGATGGTAAGACTCTGTACGCTCCCTCCAATTCGAAAGCGGCGGCGATCGTCGTGGAGGGCTCGCTATTTACTCCTTTCTATCAACGCGTGAGGTCCCTGGCAGATATCTTGACGTTGAAAGTCGCAACCAAGACTGTCTTATACCACCTGGTTACAACCAGCAGGACGTTGCTGGAATGGCCTCGCCTAGCCCTGGTCGCAGATTGGGAAAATGCGGAACAGATTCAAATCGTGTGTCACTACCCGCAGCGGAGCCTTCCAGAGATTGGGTTATTGGATACAGTTTTTCGGGAATAGGAAGTGTGTATGAGCCGACTGAAGGTGCTTCGAGACTTTAGGAGGGTCACTTTTGAAGTCAATACCTACGTAGCGCGATGCAGTTTCATCCGTTCTGGTGGCGACGCGGCAATGGCGTTGTTCATGACCTTGGCCGACATTCGCGATCAGATAGCAGTGCAATCCGTTGGATTGTCTCTGCCGACTTACGTGCCCGAGAAAAGCGAATCGACGATGGAGGCACGAATCGCATGATCCCGCTTATCCTATTGCTCGGTTTTTTCGCGTTGCAGGATAGCTCTGCGAATTCCGGGGCCCAGATTCGGGCCTGGGGCGTTGTTAGTCGTAGCTGTAACAAAGTCGAGGATCCCGATCCTGAACTCGAGTGGAAGATCACTGTCTGTAAGTATATGGCCGATGTACTTCCGACAACGCTTCCTAAAAACTGCATCCAGCGAGACAGACTGACTCGGGAAAATGGGAGCCTTCTGAGCTTTGAGGTCAATCTGAATTGCGGCGCATCATTCTTTTGCACCTGGGTATGCGTTTCCAAAAAGCACGAAGGACCTTTCTTAAAGGTTAAACATGGACCTTGGACTTTGTGTGAACTGTGCCTGGGCGACGATCCGGTGCCCAAAGCGTGCTATGACGCGCGTCCACGCCCCAAAACTGTAAAGAGCGGGAGCCCTGCGAATCAGATCCGAGGCCGGACCCGATGACGCCCAAAAGTTCGTTGAACGCCCCCAACATGGATTACGAATGAGGTTGACGATGGAAGAAAAAATATTCGCTGTGGCCACGACACCAGAAATGACGGAACGACTAACCCAGCTAAGCCAGAATGTCGTCGCGCTTATCTGTGCCCGGACCAAAACTCCGGTAGAGGCATTCATTGTCGTGGATGCTGCCCGGCGACAGCTCGAGCACACACACAACATGGCGCTCGTCGCCCCCACTGATTTCTCGCAGGTCGGTTCCACCTGAGGGGGAATACGTTTCGCTCGCCATGGACTCCAACCTAAATGACTCTGATGCGCAACAACACGATGATGCGAACAGCGGGATTCCTAGTACCACTGTTTTTACTCCTCTGCCTTTCGAACCGGCCAGCTGTCTCGATGCAGGCCGATGATGCCCTCGAGCAGGGTTATAAACTGAGTCAAAGCTTAGGTGGTCCCGAACGGTTGTTCTACTGGACTGAGCTGTGCCGCGTCAGCGTTCTTGTCGACCTCCCTGTGCAGAAGACTCGCGAAACTTGCTTCCTTCCTTTCGACCTTGCTGCAAGCACAGAAGATCCGCGAACGCGCATCGCGGCACAAAAGAATGCCTTGGCCGAGTTGTCGTATGTCGCCCCACGGCTGGCCATTGAGCTGTTTCCTCAGATTGAGGTCCAGCGACCCAGCACAGGTCACATGCTCCCCGAGGATCTTCGCTCCGATGCTCTGAAGCCCATATTTCTGAATCTCCTCGCGGTCGCACCACTAGACGGGCCCTCCATCATCCGAGCACAGGCCAAACATGCTGGAACGGCCGGACAATATCCTTATCGCGCGATGGCAGCAGTGCTAGGCGTTTTGCCCAAGTCACGGAAAAGAGAGGCCAACGGGATCGTAAGCGACGCACTTTCTTTCTATGAGCGAGACACTGGCTATTACAACAGGGATGAAGAATTCCTCGTTTTGTTGCAATCTCTGAAAAACTCCGCTGTCGATCATAGTGTTGCCAGCCAAGCGGTCGCAGTGTTCGCGAAACGAATAACACACGATCCAATCCGCATTCGCGGCCACTACTATTCCGAGATACGCACTGCGAAAAACAAAACATTTTCCTTTACTGATCGCAATCGAGCGTTTTTCTTTCAGGCATTTCCTGACATCCGTCGATTCAATCCCTCTTTGGCCGACCAACTCCGAAAGCAAGACCCCAGACTCGACCAAGCTACCGATAACATGGGCTATATTTCCGGAGGCTTTGTTCAAAATGCTCCAGGCGCAGAGCAAGTCAAACAGCAGCACCTTCGATGGGTAGAACGATCCCTCGTCGATCGAATCAGGGAGTTGCAGAACTGCGACCCGGCGTCGGCAGTCTTTCTTGCGGATCAACTGAAGGACCCTGGTGCACGGATTGTCGGAGTTTCCGCAAGTATCTCGGCCATCGCTCGCAACAGCCTCTCGGATGCACAAAACATTCTCGACCAGCAGCTCTCCGCGGTCGAAAAACTGGACCCGTCCACCGACAAGTTGCAGGCGCTCGTCGCATTGGTTGCGCCTACGTACCGTCTTGGCGACCCAAAACAATATGAATCCTTGGTGACCCAAGCGTTTGACTTGGGAATCCGGCTATTTTCTGCGCATACTTCGGCGGACCGCGTGCAGAACCAAAATGGTTTTGCGGAGCTACAGGATCTCGTCACGTTTACGGCCTCACGTCCAGTGGACCTTCTGAAAGAGAAGGTACGGCAGCTGCCCGATGGCTGGCTTAAGGCATACCTTTGGCTCTATGAAGAAGAAGGACGCGTGCAACCAAGGGTTCGTCAGACCGCCCCGTTACCCTGCCGTGATTGAGGACGCTTCACCTCGGGTCAAGACCAACCAGGCGAATCAAATCGGGTCAATCAACAGCTAAGGTTATGTTTGAACAGTATTCCGACAGAGCGATGCGTATCGTCTTCATTGCGCGCCTCAAAGCTGGCCGGGATGGCGCTTCTACACTTGATCTGCCGCATTTGCTTGCCAGCGTACTCATCGAAGATCAGGGCGGGCAGTTGGGCAAGGAACTCACTGGAATCCCGATCAATGGAGACCATGTGACCACGTCGCGCAGCCGTACGTCCCAGGTGCACAAGCCATTCTTTCTCTTCACAACGGCGCGCAGATTGTTGCGGCAATTGGAGAAACAGCCGCTTCGTCGGCCGCCGATTCCGCCGACACCTGACCTGCCACTTTCACCTGCTGCGAAAAGCGTGCTCCAAGCAGCAACCTGGCTCAAGGAACGATTCGAGCAACAAGAAGTAACACCATTGCACCTTCTTGCGGCGGCGCTGCTGCGCGATGGTGCTAGCGCAGCGCTTTTTCGCGAGGCGGGCGTCACCGCAGAAACCGTGCTGGAGTTCGTTCGAAGTCAGACACAGGAGCAACATTGACGTAGCAAGTAGGTAAGCAGCTCGGGAATCGTCCACAAGACAAGCAGAAATATCGTGGTCCAGCAAAGAAGAACTCGTTACGCACGCATCCGACGGTCGGATTTAAGAAAGTCAAGGACTTATCAAAAGAAGATTCACTATTGTGTTTTTCAAAACCGGGCAATCTGCGGCATGCCCAATCCGAGCATCAGTCTTTTTCGCACGGATGTTACTTGTCGCATCTGCAAGCGCCTGATGCGGAATCTGGGTCGCAATGTCTCTAAGAAGGAGATCGCTCACACTTTGGTGGTCATCGGACGGGCTGGCCGCAAGACAGTGTATCTAGATGTCTCGCGTGAAGAAGCAATAAGGCGGTACGTGGAAGCCCATGGAAATGACGCTGATACACGTCGTCAGATCGAGGCGACCGAAGTTTTCACGATCACGGATCAGTTTGGGGCTCACAACATATGGCCTAGCCCCACCAGACCCAGATCCAAAGAAAAGTCGCCGCCGGAAGAAAGCGGGCGCACACTTCAACCGAGAAAGTAGCTAGCGATCCGCAAAATGGCCGCCCTCTCCAATCCCCTTCAACATGTCAGACAATGACACTCCGAGCGCCGATCCAATTTTGTGCAGGGTAGTGACCGTGACATTGCTTTCTCCTCGCTCAACCTGACCCATGTGCGACCGGTGAAGGCCGCTGTTATAGGCTAACGCTTCTTGACTCAGGGCTTTGTTCTGCCGGAGAACACGAATCCGGCTTCCGATTTGCTCCCTCAACCGTTTCATGCTTATCTCTCGCAAATTACGATTTTATTATACAGGACATAGCAAGACCGTATATATACGACATCCCGGCGAATCTCCTGAGCACAGGCAAGGGGCGGCGAGATCAGACGCAGGTCAAAGCGGGGGGGCGGAAGAACCCACTTTCAGCTCCTAGGGCGGAACGTCATCCACTCTTTGCTATGCGAACCATTCACCAGGATTTTGCCAGGTGCTCGGAAAAATATTTGCCCCAACGAAGGTACAAGAATTGACAAATTCCTACTTGCCATGTTGCTCCGGCAGACCGATACTTCGGCGCAAGGTTACCTAGTTCGTTTCGAGAGAGAGGGACGAGTCGGAAACATGTCCCTCAAGCGAGCACCGCGACGGTGAACGATCCTATCTTGCGTTCTAAACCAGATGGTGACGCGAACGAGAATCTGGCGCAACATTCTTCAAAAGCCTCAGAAGCTGCGGATCTTGACCTTGTTCGTCAACTCCAAGCAGGCAATCATGACGCTCTGACCCCATTGTTCGAAAAATATAGTCGTATGGTCTTTTTCATCGCACGCCGTATCCTGCGGGATGATGCGGAGGCCGAAGAAGTCGTCCAACAGGTCTTTCTTGATGCGTATCGGGCGATCAATCAGTTTGATGAACGCAAAGGTTCGTTCAAGACCTGGCTTTTTTGTTATTCCTACAACCGCACATTGGATCGCAAAAGGCACCTCGCGTCGAAGGGGTTCCACTTGAGACTCCAGGAGCAAGAGCTACAGATGGTAGGTTATGAAGGTGCAGGTCGTAGAATCCGGCTGTGCTCGCAAGAGGTTGCACAGCTTGTTGAGCAGTTGCTCAAGTCGATCCAACCACGGCAGCGCACTGCCATTGAATTGACGTTTTTTGACGGTCTTACAGCAGAAGAGATTGCTCACAAGACTGGCGAAACCGCGGCTGTTGTTAGGCACAATTTATATCGAGGTCTGAGTAAATTGCGCGCCACCCTCATAGGCCGTGAGGACTGCGCAAAGCCTTCGCCTGCTCGTGAAGTGGAGAGGATCGTCCTTGATCCAGCACGCCTATTATGAGGAATTGTGCGCGCTGGCGGTAAGTGGCCAGATTGCGCCGGACCAATTGAGGTCGCTCAAGGAGCACATGACAACGTGTGCCGGCTGTCTGAACACCTTCGCCGATTTCGCTAACATTGCTGCGCAGGTACTGGAGTTCCCAGGTAGCCGGAAGCCCCCTGAGGTCCCTTCGGGGATGACTGCCAGATTCACTGCCAGGGCGCACTCCGAAGGAATACCCCTTTCCTCCAGCCCTGACGATGGCGGGGCCAGAAAAAAATGGCTGCGAAACTCTACTTACGCTTTATCTGCTTTAGCCGCAGTCTTGATTCTGCTTCTGGGCCTGAAAGCTCGACTACTGTATTGGCCGTCGGTCATTCCGACAAGAGCGAAGGTCGAGACTCAAGCCCAAGCGATCAATATTGATCAGCCGCATGCCGATCTCATTCGTGAAAACGCGAATCTGGCCCGGCAACTGGAAGACCTGCGTAATCGAGTGAACGAACTGGCGGCAGACCTCAAAGCCAAGAGGCAAGCCCTCGATTCTGCTGAGGCTGACAAACTCCAGGTAAGTACACGCGGGGCTGAACTTGAAAGAGCCAAGGCGGACTTGACTCAGAAATTGGTCGCTCGTGATTCGCTGAACGCCCAACTAACTTCGGAGTTGACCCGTACCAAAGGGCATGTTGAACAGTTGGAATCAGCCAAAGCTAGCGGTGAGATTCAGGTCGAAACAGCCCGATCCGAGCTAAACGCTCTTCACGAAGAAATAACGGCGTTAACCGAGGAACTGAATGAACGCCGGCAGCTTTCCGCGGCTGCAGAGCAGGCAAAGGAACTAATTGTTGCTCGCCATCTACACATTGTGGATGTGGACGATACCGATGGAAATGGACGACGACAACGCCCGTTTGGCAGGATTTTTTACACTGAAGGTCGGAAATTGGTGTTTTACGCCTACGACCTAGCTGACTCACACAAGATAAACGCAAAAATTAATTTTTACGTCTGGGGCGGCCGGGAAGGAATCAACAGTCCGGTTCGAAGGCTTGGAATCTTCCACGCAGATGATGAGAGCGAGGGGAGGTGGGTGTTGAGATTTGATGACCCCTCTGTCCTCACGCAGATCAATTGTGTTTTTGTTACGGCCGAATCAACCAAGAAGCCGGCAACAGAACCCACTGGCCACCAAATCCTTTTTGCATCGCTCGGACCAAAACCAAATCACCCATAGGCGATGCGATTTCACCACACACCTTAAGCGGGAAGAGCCCACGCCGAAGGTCATGGAATTCTTACCGTGGCGAAATCACCCTTCTTTCTTCGCATAGGAAGAAGGAGGCTTGCGAATGATTTCTTACGCCCGTGCTGTGACCACGTTTGTGTTAACGACTGCAATCTGCTTCGCTCCTATTGCTCTGCCACAGACCGAAACCGCCACGATTTCAGGAAGGGTTACCGACGGATCTGGAGCGGTCGTGGTTGATGCGGAAGTTCAACTCCAGAGCATTGAGCGAGGGACCGTTTTGCAAGCGAGATCCAATGGAGCGGGTATTTATTCTCTGGTGAGCGTACAGCCTGGACCGTACCACGTAACCGTCCGAAAAGCCGGATTCAAAACGGTCGATTTTGTGGGCTTAATCATTAACGTACAGGATCATATTGAAAAAAATTTTCAGCTACAGCTAGGCTCCGTATCGGAAAGCATCACCGTGAATGCAGACGATGTTCACCTAAATACGACAGATGCCTCCGTCAGTACAATAGTTGACCGCAACTTCGCAGAAAACTTGCCCATGAATGGCAGGAGCTTTCAGACGTTGATTGATCTAACTCCTGGGGTCGTGCTCACAGTGAACAGCAACGGCCTCGATTCCGGTCAATTCAGCGTAAACGGTCAAAGGGCTGCTTCCAACTATTGGACGGTCGATGGTGTAAGCGCGAATGCGGGCGCCACTCCAGCGGGAGGTGGAGGCAATGGGTTCTCGGGCGCTGCGCCCACTGCGAGTGTTCTTGGCGGGACGAATAGTTTGGTTTCAGTGGATGCTTTGCAAGAATTCCGAATACAGACCAGCACCTTTGCCCCAGAGTTTGGCCGCACACCAGGCGCACAAATCTCTATCCTAACTCGCTCCGGCGGCAATCAGTTTCATGGCTCCGTCTTTGATTACCTCCGAAACGAAGTATTTGACGCAAATAATTGGTTTAACGGTGTGAACCTTCTGAATACCAGTCCACTCCCTAAAGCTAAAGAACGCCAAAATGACTTCGGTGGGGTGCTCGGCGGGCCCGTTATAAAGGACAGGATGTTCTTCTTCTTCTCTTATGAGGGTCTTCGTCTGAGGCTGCCAGAAACAGCCCTTACCCTGGTTCCAGATTTAGGTAGCCGAAGCATCGCGACTCCAGGAATGCGGCCGTTCCTGAACGCTTTCCCTCTGCCCAATGGACCTGCAGGTCTGGACCCTGTCGGAAATGTGATTCCTGGCGCAGCACAGCTCAACAAGAGCTTTTCGAATCCCTCAGCCCTAAACAGCTATAGTCTGCGTCTCGACTACAAGTACCATCAAACATTAAACATTTTTGGCCGTTATGATTATTCGCCCTCGAATATCGATCAACGCGGCGCTTTTGGTTCTGTCCTAAGCGGCGTGGAATCATCGAGAATTAAGGTGCAAACGGGTACGGCTGGTTCAACGTGGGCGATTTCGCCCCAAACCGTCGATGAATTGAGGGTGAACTACAGCACGGTCTCGGGCAGTGGCGCGCAGTTGCTCGACAACTTTGGTGGGGCGATTCCCCTAACAACTGCTCCATTTCCAAGTCCTTTCAATTTCCAAGACGCCGCCCTGGAGCTCGCAATCAGCTCTTTAGGCGGCGGAGGCAACCTCTATATCGGTTCATTGGGGCGCAATCGGCAGCGGCAGTTCAATTTGATCAATAACGTTTCGCTTCAACGAAGCAGTCACAGCATGAAATTTGGGATCGACTATCGACATTTGTCCCCGATTTCTGATCCGCAGCGGTATCGACAATTTCCGATTTTCCTCGACGTACCCTCTGCCATAGCTGGGTCTCTTGCCGAAAGCTTCGTTTTTTCGGGTGCGGGAGCGACTCTTTCTTTCAACAATTTGAGTGCCTTCGGCCAGGACACCTGGCATATCAGCCCGAGGTTCACGGTAACATACGGACTTAGGTGGGATACAGATTTCGCCCCGTCCTCCTTGGCCGGTCCACCTCTGCCGGCAGTGACCGGATTCAATCTCAAAGACTTATCTCGCTTAGCTTTAGCCCCGCCTGGCACTCCCGCATTTAATACGAGATACGCAAATCTGGCGCCCCGCTTTGGCGCGGCATACCAATTCACTCAGAGGCAGGGCTTTAGTACCGTTATGAGAGGCGGATTCGGCGTCTTCTATGATTTGGCGACCTCGGAAACAGCGAACGCTATGGCGGGTTTTAGTTTTCCCTTTTCGAGTAACTTCAACCCTATGCTCGGTGGCAGTTTTCCTTTGACGGGGCCCGCAGCAACCCCACCTCCAATACAACCACCGACTGCTGCTGCCCCAGGAAATCTGAGCACATTTGATCCAAACTTGCGGTTGCCACACACACTACAATGGAACGTTGCCGTGGAGCAAACTTTGGGCGCTGCGCAGACATTCTCTGCTACTTATATCGGATCCGAAGGGCGAAAGCTGTTACAAACGGCAAACGTCGCTTCAGCCAATCCGATCTTTACGCAGCTAATAGTGGTTACAAACGCGGCCTACTCTGACTACAGCGCGCTTCAGCTCCAATTCCAGCGGCGATTGTCTAAGGGGCTCCAGGCACTTGCTTCCTACACATGGGCGCACTCAATCGACACCGCATCTGCAGGTTCGGTAGGAAACGCCGCCAATTCCCCTGCTTCCGGAACAAATGCCGATCAAAACAAGGGCCCCTCCGATTTTGACATTCGAAATAGTTTCTCTGCGGGGGCTACCTATGCCATTCCCTCGCGCTCGACTCACCGTCTGGTCAGAATCCTCGGTAGTGGGTGGTCTATCAATGCCGTCATGCAAGCTCATTCGGCTCCGCCAGTAACTGTCTTCAACGGGCTTTTTAGTCAGCTCACGAATGGCTTCGCGGCCGACATCAGACCTGACGTAGTCTCCGGCATTCCTCTCTATTTGTACGGAGCTCAGTACCCTGGGGGCAAAGCAATTAACAGCACGCCAAGCGCGGTGCATGGCGGTTGCCCTGACGGATCGCCAAGTATTGGCCCGTTTTGCTCACTCCCCACCGACGCGAACGGAAACCCTCTTCGGCAGGGTACGCTTGGGCGGAATGCATTGCGAGGTTTTGGCCTGACTCAACTGGACATGGCGATTCACCGGACTTTCTCAATCCATGAGTCTATGTCCCTCCAATTCCGAGCGGAAGCGTTCAATATTCTGAATCACCCGAATTTCGGTCCTCCGCAAACAGACTTAAGCTCACCCCAATTCGGGGTCTCCACTCAGCTGTTCGGTGAGTCTTTGTCGCAAGGGAGTGTTGGGTTTGGGGGTTTTCATCCCTTATATCAAGTCGGCGGACCACGCTCACTTCAACTCACACTCAAGCTAAGTTTCTGAGAACCCGTAAAGCGCCAGACATTACATGTTTATAAAAATCAGAACCGCCACTTCTTACGTTCTTGTGCTGCTATTCCTTATCACCACAAGCCTTCGAGCGGCACACACTAGCCAGCCCGTCACAATCGCTGACCTAGCAG
>DATDGH010000838.1:0-3228 GCA_036522215.1 Candidatus Angelobacter sp.
GGAATGCAGTTTGGCCCATTCCATGTATGCAGAGCGTGCATTGGCTCGCGAATTATTCATGCTCGTGAAATTCTCTTCCAAATGTAATAAAGCGGGATTCCCGAAGCCAGAATTGCCAGCCCAAAGAGTGTGTCTCGAGGATAGCGGTAAATGGTATTGCCGGCCACTGCCCAGCAGGCCAAGCAGAAGAGGCCGGTGGTCAGAGGATGTCCGGGCATGCGCACTTTTGCTGCCTTTGGGTCTCGGTGACGGAGGACAAAAAGGCAGCTTGCCGAGAGTCCAAAGAAAATCCAGTCCATGGAAGTTACGTAGTTCAGGATCTGCTTATAGCGTCCTGAAAGCAGGATGACCACCGTCCAAACGCTTTGCACGATTATGGCGAGGACCGGGACCTTGGTCCTGGGGTGTACCCAGGCAAGCTGGCGAAAGAAGACTCCGTCTTCCGCCATGGCAAAGTAGACTCGCGGAGCGGTGAGAACGCTTTGGCTCAAAAAGCCCAGGGTGGAAAGCGCAATTCCCAAAGCAATAATGGTGGCGCCGGCATTTCCCATGGCGTTCCGCATGACTGCTGATGCCGGTGTGTGCGTCTGCGCCAAGCTGGAGACGCCCAGCGCGCGAAGGTAGATGAGGTTCACTGACGTGTAGAGCACGGCCACGCCTATCACGCCCAGTATCAGTGCCCGCGGCAGGTCTTGCTCGGGCTTCTTCATCTCGCCGGCAACAAAACAACCGGTCTGCCATCCGCCGTAGGCAAACAACACCGGCACCATGGCCGCGCCAAAGGAAGAGAGCAGGCTGGTAGAAATTGGCTGGCCAATCAATGGCCGAAACTGCAAATGCGGGCCGCGGACCAGCAAAATGCCCGCGAATACCAGCAATGCAATGGCAACAATCTTCAACATCATCAAGGCGCTTTGCACATTGCTGCCGCTCTTCACTCCCAGGCAATTGGCGATGGTGAAAAGGGTGAGCGTTATCACCCCAACCAGCCATTCAGGCGCATGCCATCCGGTGAGCTCGATGAAGTAACTGGAAAAGATGCTGGTAACCACTGCCATGCCGCCGGTCTGAATCACCAGAAGCAACACCCAGCCGTAAAGAAAGGCAATGAGCGGATGATAGGACTCACGCAGATAAGCATATTGGCCTCCCACGCGCGGGAGGCGGTTGGCAATTTCGGCATAGATGAGCGCCCCGGTAAGCGCGATCACGCCGCCGGCAATCCACGCGCCCAGCACCAGGGCTGGGGTATGTACTTGCTCGGCTACGACGTACGAATTGACAAAAATGCCGCCGCCAATCGTTCCCCCCATCACCAGCATGGTCGAGTCGAACAATCCCAGCCTCCGCGCCAGGGACGCGGGTGGGGCCGCCGCTTGTTCCGATGGAAGCAGCTCAGAAGGATGCTCAGCAGATTGTTGTTCGGAGGGTGTCAAAGTTTCGCAAAAGACATATTAAGCGAAGCGGCCGGCATAACCAAAAATCACATCCATGTCGAAGGTTCTTGCCTCTGCTTTTGATTTTGCCTTTGACTTTCCTAATTACTAAATACTAATTACTAATTGCTGATGTATATTGACTGCTCCAACCGCCTTTGCAGCCGCGGCGCATATAAAAAGAGAGGGGAAAGCACGAATGAAATTCCTGTCGAAGTTTGAGAGTCAAGCCTATTTGCTTCTGCGTTTGGTGTTTGGATTTCTCTTTGCCTGCCATGGGGCGCAAAAAATGTTTGGCATTCTCGGCGGCCACAGAATCCCCCCGGGACTCAACCTGGACTTTCTGGGAACGTTGATCGAGCTGATCTGTGGAGCCCTGATTCTCCTGGGGTTATTTACCCGCCCGGCAGCTTTCATCGCCAGCGGTGAGATGGCGGTGGCCTACTTCATGGTCCATGCCAAAGCCCATCCTATTCCTCTGGTGAACGGAGGAGAATTGGCCGTGATCTATTGCTTCGTGGCCCTTTTCATCGCAAGCCACGGCGCTGGCAGATTCGGTTTTGACCGGTCCTGAAAAGCAACTTAACTACGGTTATGGAATTCTCCTGGTCGCAAGTGGCGGCGTTCCGCTTGCAGCGCCACCACCTGGCCCAGCGGCATTCGTCTGATCTCGTCCAGATCTGCCGCGACATCTGCGGGGTACAGGCCCAGGTGATGGGCGCGGCGCGGCTTGCGCTGCGAGCGCGTGCCTCCAACCTCACGCGGCAGGACGTCCATTCGGCCTTGTGGGAAAAGCGTCTCCTGGTCAAGACCTCAGCCATGCGCCAGACTCTGCACCTGCTGGCGGCGGATGACTATTACATCTATCTGACTGCGCTCCGGCCAAGCCGCATGGAGGCAATGATGAGAATCATGGCCAGAATTGATGTGGGACAGAAGCAGGTCGAGGCCATGACCGCCGTGCTCATGAGTTTCCTTGCCGATGACCCTGTTCCACAACGTGAACTGGTGGAGCAAGTCAAGCCGCACATCAGCAAAAAACTTCAGGCATCGATGAAGCTTTTCTGGAACGGCTGGCCCCTCTTCCGTCCGGCCATGATTGAAGGCTTGATTTGTTATGGTCCAGATCAAGGTCGTGAAACCACATTCGTGCGAGCAGAGAGCTGGTTGCCCAGGGCCTCGCGGCCAGAAGAGAGCGAAGCCAAAGAATTTTTACTTCGACGTTATCTGAGCGCCTACGGTCCCGCGACGCTGCGCGATTTCTCAAAATGGTCAGGAATCCCGATGAAAGAGGCAAAGCCAATCTGGGATTCACTGCAGGAGGAGCTGATCGAGGTGTCGATGGAAGGCACGAAAGCATTCATTTTGCGTGATAACTTGCGGAAACTGGAGGCTGCTGAGTTGTCACAACCAATGGTGCGCCTCCTGCCCAGCTTTGATCCCTATATGCTGGCCCATGCGGATAAGGACCACCTGGTTCATCCGCGTTTCTACAAGCGCGTTTATCGCAACCAGGGCTGGCTTTCGCCGGTGATCCTGCTGGATGGAAGAGTCGTGGGCTTGTGGTCGCGCGAGCAGGAGGGAAGCCAGTGCATGGTGCGCACGGAACTATTTGAGAAGCTGCCGAAGAAAGTCCTGGCCGCAATTGAGGCGGAATCAGAAAGAATCATCCAATTTACGGCAGCGTAGAGCCAGGACGAATAGATTTTTCTTCGGTAAAATTCTTGAGTCAGTCGCAATCAAATCAGGCCCAGGGGACCTATGCACAAGGCAACAATTCAGGCAATACTCC
>DATDGH010000839.1:0-1858 GCA_036522215.1 Candidatus Angelobacter sp.
GGGCTATCAGGCTCGAGAAGCAGTGCCGTAATAGCAAAGCCTTTCATGCAAGGAATATCCGGAGATCATCACAACGGAAGAGCCCCAGAAAGGACTATTAGAATGTTTTAATCTGGAAATCCTGGGGTCGGGAAAAATTCACCAAATTCGAATGAATAAATAATGAACAAATAGTGAAACGTTTGATAGACTTCCCGCACTATTAGGTAGAACCACTTGGTGAGATACCGTAAAGCTACTTGCTTTGCAGGATTGTAATCACCAGCGTCGGCTCCTCCATCGCGGTCAATTTGCGGGGACGGCGGCCGCGCGCTGTCTGCTCCAGGGACAGAGGACAAATGAATATTCTCATTACCGGTGGCGCCGGCTTTATTGGCTCACACCTGGCGGAACAATTGTTGGACCGAGGCGACCAGGTGTCGATCGTAGACGACCTTTCAACCGGCTCTACGCACAACATCCGTCATCTCAAGACGGCCAGGAACCTGCAGTGTTTCTTTGATACGGTGACCGACCGCCAGCTTATGTCCTCGCTGGTGGATGCAGCGGATATGGTGTATCACCTGGCTGCGGCAGTCGGGGTCCGGCTGATTGTAGAACGGCCGAGGCAGACCGTGGATACCAACATCCGTGGAACCGAAGTCATTCTGGAACTGGCTGCCAGGAAGAAAACCCGTGTTTTGATAGCGTCAACTTCAGAAGTATACGGCAAGAGGAACCACGTTCCGTTCCGTGAAAGCGATGATCTGATTCTGGGACCGCCGGATAAAGTTCGCTGGATTTATGCCTGCTCCAAATTGCTGGATGAGTTTCTTGCGCTTGCTTACTGGAAAGAAAAACGGGTGCCCACCGTTGTGGCAAGGCTGTTTAACGTAGTGGGGCCACGCCAGACCGGCCAATATGGAATGGTCATTCCCAACCTGATCGCGCAGGCGCTTTCTGGAAGTGACATGACGGTCTTTGGAGATGGATTGCAGAGGCGCTGCTTTACTCACGTGAGTGATGCGGTAACTGCTCTGATCGCTTTGGCTGAGCATCCTCAGGCCAATGGTGAGATTTATAACGTCGGATCGACGGAAGAGATCTCGATCCTGCAATTGGCGGAAAAGATCAAGAAAATCACCGCGTCGGATTCAAAGATTGTCTTTGTTCCTTATGTCATGGCATATGGCGCCGAGTTTGAGGACGTGGTACGTCGCGTGCCTGATCTGACCAAGATCCAGCAGACGATCGGCTGCAGCCCGAGGATGAATCTGCATGAGATTTTGGCTGACACCATCAAGTACCACAGGGAACAGCCGGCATTTGCGTCGGGAAAGGGGCAGCGTAGAAACGAGGCCCAGGTGCGGAGGACAGGACTTATAGCGGCTGAAGCATAGACGCCGCTTGCGCATGAGCAAGGGCAGTGACACGGCGACGTGGCAGCCAAAGTCGATGAAGGACCCAGGTGTTCAGATTATCGAAGAAAGACTGCTTCATGAGGGAATAGCACGGGTTGCGCTAGAAGAGGGGAAATGCTGTGACAGAAGGACAAGTGGCGGAACAGGAAGTACTGGATCGGAAGCTGGCCGGGACCGAGATTGAAATTGCGGGCCATTCCCGCGCCTTGGATCGTAACCCAAGGCGAAGCGGGCATCCTTTTTTGGAATGGATGGTTGTTCTGGCTAAGAGAAAGTCGTTCATCCTGAAATCTGTTTGTGCAGCCGCGTTGGCTGCACTCTTGCTGGTTCTGTTGTTGCCTAACGCTTACACTGCCAATACCCGAGTACTTCTTTCCGGGCAGGACCAATCGATGCCTGCAGAACTTCTGGGTTCGCAGAATCTTCCACTGGTTTCCAGCCTGTACACGAGCGACGTT
>DATDGH010000840.1:0-2161 GCA_036522215.1 Candidatus Angelobacter sp.
CACATCGACTCATGCTGAGAACTCTTTCCCCCTGTACATCAGCATACCTTGAAAGTTCCTGAAATTATGCTTTGCTTTAGGTAATGAGCAAGCAGTTCTATTGGGCCATCGTTCCCATCCACAAATCAAAACATAATCAGCGTTTTCGCTTGCCCCGCACTTTCCACTACCGTGCAAGAGATTTGCGTTCACAACTGCACGATTGAAATAAAGGTCGAAAGCGTTTTGAGATTCGACGCTTCATCGTCGAGTTCAAAGGAACGCAATATGACGTTTACAAACACGAAGTCAAAACAACAAAAGAATGACCAGAGCAAAATTTCTTCTTTTATCAAAGACTAATCGACTGATGAGTCATTGGGAGAATGGAAAATCAACCCCTCAGGTTCAGGTCACTTGCGAGTTTCAGGTCGTCACCAGCGGGAGAGAGGAGAATAAGTCATTTTTGCAATACTTCTAGAACCCATCTCAAAAATGCCTCCGCATCAGGATGAGGATACAAGCCTGAACCAATACCTTGCGCTGCTGGCATTTACCAAATAATTATTGAACAACCTGAGCTTGGGCCACGCTCGCGCTGGCCGTCGCCGCAGCAAAGGCCGCTAGCTCGCTGCCATTGCAGTCCCGGTTCTTCCCGCCGATACACTGGAATGCCGCGCTTGACGCGGCATTCCAGTTTGATAGCCAACCACGTGTATGGATACCTGCTCACGCAGTTTTTTTCAATCTCCTTCAGCTACCCGCCCAAAGCAGTGGCAAATTCCTAACGAATAATCCGCTTGTCCCCCATGGGTTAGAAGAATCTAATCTAAGAGACGCCGCCGATAAAATTGCTTCCTGCCAAGAGTACTAATCTCGCGCAAATAGATCGCAAGCTGCTAATATCCGTTAGCTATTGGGAAGCGGTTATGGCTGTCTGCAGTCTGCCCAAGAGAGGCCTAGCCCAAGATTGAGAAAAGCAGATGCGCAATCAGAATTCGGCCTTCGGCATCAGTTGGATTCTATTGGCAGCGTTCCTGTGCACATCTCAAACAGCATCCTCTTGCTTGGCTGGGAACGAACCTACTGATGAGCTCGACATTCGCCTGAATCGTCCGGGGTTCAGAGTGCTGTGGTATTCCGACGCTACAAAGGCCCACTTCCGCCCACGCCAAGTTCAGAAAGTCTGTGTCGGCCAACTCTTTTGCTTTCCTTCAGCGCTGGATCGCTTGCGCACTCGGAGACAGCCTCTCCCAAGCGGGAGCGACCTTAAGACCATGCTGCGTCCGAAAGAGATGAGCAAGGTGGAGGTTGTCTTCGGCAACGAAAAGAACTCGCCGCTGACGCTAGAAGCATTGTCTTTTGAAATAAGCGTGACATCGACAACCCTAGCTGAGGCCTCGTACTCCGCGAACCAAGAGTACGACGTTGTCTTTAAAGCAGAGTGCTTCGCCCAGGGATGCCGGATTGGAACCCTTGGCGATTCTTCCGCAGAGGGAAAGTTGTTCTTTGGACCTGAAGCAACAATGACAATTCGGGTTACCAACCAAAATAACGAGGCAAAAGTTTTACACTTCGACGATGTTGAAGAACTACATTTGGCTATCGCCCCAAGAGTTGGGTTTCTTGTGCTCTCCAGCGGATTGGAACTTTCAGGAATAGATTCTGCGGTGATTGAGCCACAGGAATTCCCCGGCTTTCGACCTGAGAAGGCAGACACGCTCCTGTGGAGGAACAGACTCCTTAACACCCATGGAGATAGAATTCGCACCTTAGACCTTCGGCCTGCCGATGGACGCGACGTGGCGGTTAGAGTTGCCGCCGGCCCGGGCGATAACACTACAACAGTTATCGCCACTTCGAATGGCATTGCGCGCGTAGGAGTCAACGACGTCCAGGCACTTCCCGGACAGTTAGCCTACGAAATCACCCATGGTCCGTACCGCTTTTCGAGACAGGACGTAGCCAGCGGCAAGCGCGAAGCCACATTCGCGATTTTTGAGAAGTCGAAAGAACTGGATCTAACGGGGATTTCGGTTTCATCCCCATCATCTGACATCACGATCCGGTTTCGCGAGCTCTCGCTCTATCCAATATTGACTGAATTCTCTCTGGACCGATGGGACTACCTTCACAACTTAGACAAGAAATATCGCACTATGGGCAGCTACGCAACGTTGAG
>DATDGH010000841.1:0-4965 GCA_036522215.1 Candidatus Angelobacter sp.
ATGAAGACAGACAGACACAAATATCCACGAATATTTACCGAGAATATCTATAGCACTCATGTGTGACCAGTATTTTAGGCAAGATTTTAGCAGAGTAAAAGCCAAGGCTTAATTTGCTGATTTGTGAGGATCTCAATCTCACTTCTGGCAGGCTTGTTCGGATTCTCGAACAAAAATAAATTCTTTCTTGACATCTCTCATTGACCCTTAAAATCCATGCGGCTGAAAGCGAACTTCATCAAGATCCATTCAGCCTTAGGGGTGGCGGCGTCGTTCCACGTCCACACCTTCTCTTTCAATGCAGGCCATCAAAACCGGAACAGCCACGCCGAACCAAAAGCAAACCGAAAGCAAAAGCAAAACCGGGCTTCCTTTTTTCCACGCACGATTGTACGGAGCGCGGGAGGCAAGTAAAGGCTCTGCGCTTCGCTCCGACCGCTGACGCGGCACTGCGTGGCCTTGACTAGCCTCCCTTATGCGCTCCTGTCATTGCTCTGCTTAGGGGAAAAAAAAGAAGAAAAAAATTAGGGAGGGGGCAACACCAAAACCAACTCGTTATCCTTTAAGAGAACTCAGCCAATCCGACACTCTCCCCAAACAGGCCGATCCTGAAGCCAAAGTCCTGTCCGCTAATAGCGGCCCTCTAACCGAAGGATCCGCTCCGAACCCAGCGTGACGGCAGACGAGACGGGGTGGAAAGTAGGAGGGCATCTGCACTGGGCTTGGGTATTTGTCAGTCGTCGTATGACCGTTTACAGCATTCAACCAGGACGCGGCTACGAGCAAGGCAAGGTGATTCTGGGAGATGACTTTACCGGATTTCTGGTGCGCGATGGCTGGAATGGGTATCGCGGTTTCACTGGGGCGGTGCATCAAAGCTGTTGTGCTCATTTGCTACGGCGCTGCCGGGAGATGATCGCAGGGGCAGGGGAGGCTCACCCTGCAGCCCGGTTTCCTGGTCAAGTTCACGGTCTTCTGCAGCAGGCTTTGCAACTGCGGGACCGCCACGACCAAGGCCAAATCAGCACCCACGGACTGGCTGTGGCTCGGGGCCGAATCGAAGCCCAGATGGATCGGGCTTTGACCAGAAATCAGAGTTCCCCAGAAAATCAACGCTTGGCCAACCATCTGCGGCGGGAGCAGGAGTGGCTGTTTCCGTTCCTGCATTGTGAAGGGTTAGAGGCTACCAACTGGAGGGCGGAACAAGCGATTCGCCCCTTGGTAGTGACGCGCAAGGTGTGGGGCGGGAATCGTACCCAGAATGGGGCTCGCACCCAGGGCATCTTATCGAGTATCCTGCAAACCTGCCGTCAGCAAATGCGTTCCTTTGCTGGCTTCGTGCATGACTTGGTAGGTTCCCCTCAGCCCCGAGTCATCGATTTAACAGTTCCTATCGACAAATGAGTTCTCTACACGCTAAACAAATACAACCGGGGCTTTGCCGTTTCAAGTTCCTTTCCCTTTCTTTGCCCTATTGTGCCCTTCTTTGCCCTATAGTCCACATTTCGCCGCACCCCCGCGACTGACCAGAGTTCTCGCACGTCTGATCTATTTGGGTGCGGAAGGCCAGCTTGGTGAGCATGAACCGGCAGAGGCGCGGATGTTAGGAGGATTTAAAAGCGCAAAAGTGCTTGCCGCCGACTGCAGGCCATGATTGATTTTGGCGAAAAGAATAGTCCGGCAGGGAGTCGCCCAGCGGGATTGGCCTTGGGACGTGAGAAATGGCTTCCAAGCCAGTAAATCGGGGTTTCTATGGCTGAATCACAGCACCGGAGAAAATGGGGATTGGTGGGGCCAAGCGTACACGTTGTTGTGAGCATTAGGAAAGACTTGGAGAAGAAGGAAGAAGGCCTAGCGGGAAAGCGGCATCAGCCGGAACTCTCCAGCATAGTCTTTGAAGTCTAGCTCAAGTTGGAGGGAATCAGCCACGAGGGAAGGTTATGCTTGGTTTTGGAGAGAGGTATTCGCCCGGAGAGCACGAGAGGCGCGGCGTGAGCGCCTCTCGAAATTTTTTTTGGGGGATACTTCGCCTGAGCGGGGCGGGCGAAGCGCCGCGCAAAAAGCGCGCGGCGCTGCTGGTGATTAGGCGGGATATCCGGGGACGGAAACCATCGGCGCGTCCGTCCAGTTTGGAAATGGATTGCGACTTGATTTCCTGAAGTCGGTAACCAGGTCGCGGATTTTTGAACGGCGCTCGTCAAGCTCGCGCATGAGGAATTTGGTTTCGAGGGTTGTTTCCTTCGCGTACCACTCGACGGGTATATCCTCGACGAGTTCGCGGAGCTGGTCGAGGGTCATATTTTCGGCGCGGGAAAGAGCAGGTTCAAAATCTTTCCAGCCTTTCACGTGCTGATAAACGTAATTCCGGTAATAGACGCCGTGAAGGGCCATGTCAGGAAAGCTCCATTCCCCAGCATTGAAGTAATAGCCCTGGTCAATGAAAGTCACGTGGTAATAGCGGTAATTCGCTCGTTTGGCAAAAACTGCTTGGCGTCCGTCGCAATTGCAAGCCCATTTATCGAGAGTAAGGATTCTCGGAAAATCCTTAATGTTGAAGATGCGGGGTGCAAGGGATTCAGGGACATAATCAAAGATGTTATGAGTAAATGGGTCAGCGGCGTAGCGGAGCGCAAGATGCTGCCCTGGCCGGCAAGGAATCTTCATTCCAACACTCTCAATGCAGAGTTCAGGAGTGTTCTGGATGAGCCATTCGGAAACTTCTATCACTCTGGCTTCAGGCATGGGAAGCTCAAGGATGCGTCCGAGCCGTGAGCCGATGAATTCATTAGCAAGAATCCTCTTGCATTGGGCATTGTTGGTGAATTTCACAACGTGGTAATTGCCATCGGATGCCCGCATGAGATGTGACTGGGAGCCTCCACGCAGTTTGCGGATGTGCTGAACGGCGTACAGTGAGCTTGTGCTAGTCATTGCTGCCCTTTCCTTTTGTGTTTTGCAGTAGTTGTCTCTTAAGTCGCGAAGTCGGAAATAAACCGGGACACGTTCAGCACATGCCCCGGATGAGTGCTCTTAATCGCTGGAGAAAAGGCTGCCGTCGCGATTGAACATGTCGCGGAGAATTGGTCTCATCTGGCAGAGATACCGATGGACATCTCTTTTGGGCAGTCCCATAGCTGCGGCTATTGCGTCGGGATTGAGGATTGGACGGATGTTCCTGCGGTTCCTCCACTTGCCGGGATCGCCTTTGTTGGTGAAGGCATGTTGTTTCAGGGCGACATCTGGGCCAAGTGACCCAATGGCATGTAATACGGCGCGGTGCTCGTCGCGCAGATGAGGAAAGTTAATGACTTGTTCCAATACCTTACGAGTCAGCACCTCATCGTCAACGGGATCGCGAAACAGGTTCTTGCGGAAGGCAACTCCGGCAATGTCACGCATGGCATAAATTCCGAAGTTTTCATAGCGTTTGAAATAGTCCCGCAATGATCCCTTAACTATCGTGGTCATGAGGTAGCGCCGGAAAGCATCGGGCAAATCGCTAAGCGGCGCGTGACGTTCAAACATGGTCAGAAGGGCGGTTACTGCTCCGTCATACATCGCTTCCAGCGCCCAAGCTGAGGGGTGTTCATAAATGCTGTAGGCCCTGCGCTGTGACATCTTCTGAGCTAAGGGAATAGTGCAAGCGAGAAACACGTCTAGTGCTTGCGGGTCGTCATGGTTCAGGTAGGCAATCTCAGCAATCTGGATGCGAAGTTCTCTGTCTGTGAGGTTAAACAGATACTCGGACAAGAGGGCCATCTGATCGCCGTAAAGGGCCGGAACGGTTTTGCTGGTCAGCATCTCGTTAACTGTGTCCAGTACGGGCGGCAGGAATGGAATAGGGGTGCTCATTAGTTCACCCCTTGCGCGGATTTCGACGCGGCGGCAATCTCAGGGCTGATGGTCCCGAGAATGACGGCGGCTGTACGGTGGACAACTGCGAGACTCTCCGACAATAGGCGGGAATCTCCGTAATAAAGCTGGCACTCAGAAAATGCCGTCTTGCTGTCCAGTCCGAGTGCTTCACAGACCACAAAAGCGGCGGCTTTGGTTTCCTGCTGGTGTACGGTACGGGTTACGAACGTGCGGCGGCGGATCGCGTAGAGCAACTGGCTGGTTACTTCGCGGAGCAACACCGGGAAAGCCTCGGCGGGTTCCATGTTCGGCATTAGGCGAATCTTCCCGCGATAGGAGTTTCCCTTCTGCGGTGCAATCCAGTCCGCGTTTTCAATGGTCATGCCCTGGGCCTGAGCAAAGGCGGTGAGTTTTTCCAGCTTCTCGGCAGCATCAACAGGCTGGCGAGATTCGGGCAGGGCTTCCCCTCCGGTCTGCGAGATGTCGAAAACCGACACGGCACGAAACCCCAAGAGCTGCGTTTCTGGTTCCTGCTTCTTACGCTTGCGGCTGTTCTTGCTGGCGTCCTGCGCCTGGCTCTCCGGCTTGATTCCAACCGTAGGGGCGAAAATGCGGATTCCCTTTTCACCGGGGCGGACACTCCGTCCAAGCTCATTCCAGCTACGCATTCCCTCAAGGTGTGTCGAGTTGGGTCGTTGTGCCGCGATTAACAAAACATTGCGGGCGCTGTAGGTGGGAAACTTCGCCATCGTTTGCAGATAGGTGAAAAGCGCTTCGCTGCGGCCGGATTCGATCTCTTTGGTTAAGGCGTCCACGCTGGCGCGTGCAAGCTGCCAACTGGTTTGGATTGGGTTGTTCTCGATTGCGTTAAGCATTTTTTTGGTTCTCCTCATTGTTTTTCTTGCGGTCTTCGCCTTTTAAAGGCGAGAGGAAACCCTTTCGTTTCATAGTGGCGAGGTAGAGCGAAGGGAGGCGCTGTCAATCCCCGGAGTCCGCCCAGCGGACGGAGCCGGAGGGCGCGGAAGCGAGTACGGTGCGGTTTTGGTTTGTTTGCGCCGCACGGAGCTGCACAAGCGGGATTGACAGGGGGAGCCGAGCGAAGCTCAAGAC
>DATDGH010000842.1:0-7613 GCA_036522215.1 Candidatus Angelobacter sp.
TAAGGCCTTGAAGTAATAGTCGCGGGCCGCCTTGTAATCTTTGGCCTGGAGCGCGCAAAAACCGGCGGCCCCGTTGAAGATGGCCGCCATCTGCGCGTGCAACTTGTGAGACTCAACCTCAGAGATGCCTTCCGGCCCCTGAAATTGGGGCATGGCCTGCAATCCTTTGCGTGCATTGGCGCAAACTTCGTCGTTGTTATCCTTGCCATAGGTGCGGCCAAGGTAGGTGATGATGGCAAGCGCGCGAACGCTGTTTGGTTGGATTGCCAGAACACGCCGCGCGGTCTCTCCAAGCCTGGCTGTGTTGCCGCTCTGCTGATAAGCAGCCATGGCATGCTCAAGGGCTTCAACTTTGACAATGCTGTCAGGATAATTGCGGATGAAGGCCTCCAGGGCGACGGCCTTCTGGGCCGGATCACGCATATTGACTGCTGCAGTGTAAGCACTGTATTCGGCGGGATCTCTTATGACTTTCTGGTTGGCGCTCCGCTGTTGCGGAGACGGCACTAGAGCAGCCAATGGAGATGTCGCCAGCACAGCCAGTAGAACTGTACTAACGAGGTATCGAGATTGGGGTTTTGCTCTCACATTACCTGCTTATGGCTGTTTCTGCAGGACGTTGGCTTCGGCCGCCTGTGCCTTTCGGGCTCGTTGAAGACCGCTGCGAGCGGCCGTGCTGGATGGATCCAGTCGCATAGCTTTCCCAAAGTTACCGATCGCCCCCGCGTAGTTACCCTGATCAAGGTCCTGATTGCCCAGGCGAACCAGATCATTGACCTGCGTCTGCGTAGCCTCATGATCGGTGACCAAGTCGGGAACAGGTTTGGACGGTCGCACTTGCTTCTTTGTCGAATGAATGACCTGCTGTGTTTGAGGCTGGGCGACGTTGTCACCTCCCGTTTCGGGACTTTTTGCCGGCGAGGGAAGGTGCATGCCGGTGACCTCAATGTTGTTAGTGACGTTAGAGACTCCGGCCACCGAACGCGCCTCGTTGCCGGCCTCGTCTTTGTCGCCGGGCAATGGCACGTTGCCGCCAAGCGTTACTGCATCCGAGCTTACCGTGACTGTAATGTTCTGGCTCCGACCCTGCAGCACGGGAGAGGTTTGCAATTTCTGGACGACTAAATCGTGAATTGCCGCATCGTGCTCGCGCAGAGCAGCGTTGCGGCGTTCATTCACCTTAAGCACCAGATAACCAACCACGGCAAACACGATTACTGCCGCAGCCACCAACATAATTCGCCAGCGTTTGTTTTTGTCTTCATGAACCGCGGGCGCGGAATCCTGCTCTGGTTTCGGGGACGGCTTGGCGGCCTCTGCGGCACGCGCTGGAACTGCGGCGGCAGCAGAAGCAACTCGCTGCGATTCCGCCACGGCGGCCAACGACGAGCTCAGCGCCGCCGTCGGCTCTTGCTCCAGGCGAGCCTGCTTTCCTGTGATCTTGGTGGGGGCAAAGGCCCCACTGCCATTGCCCGCCAGTGGCTTCGTACTTTCGGGAGGCTGGCGCAGCGCCGCCAGCATCTCGTCGGCGGACTGGAAGCGCCGCTCGCGCCGCTTCTCCAGGGCCTTCATCAACACCGCAGAGACCGCTTCCGGGATGCGCAAGTCAGGACGCAGTTCATGCGGCGGGCGGGGCTGCGTTTGCAAATGATGCAGGCACATCCCCAGCGGCGTATCTGAATGGAACGGCAACTGCCCGGTAAGCATTTCGTAGAGCACTACACCCAAAGAGTAAAGATCAGCGCGGCCGTCGAGCTTGTCGCCGAGTTGTCCTTCTGCCTGTTCGGGCGACATGTACTCCGGCGTGCCGATAATCACGCCTGTTTTGGTTGCGGTGAACCCACCCTGCAGGGCGCTTTCTTTGGCCTTGGCAATGCCGAAGTCCAGCACTTTGGCAATTTCATTTCCGGACGAATCCTGGGTGATGAAAATGTTGTCCGGCTTGATGTCGCGGTGGATGATGCCAAGCTTGTGTGCTGCGCTCAGAGCTGAAGCCACCTGCGCCCCGAGCTTGAGAGAACGCTCCACCGGGATCGGCCCCTGGTCCTTGATCAGCTTGCGCAGGTCCTGGCCCTGAAGGAACTCCATGGCGATGAAAGGGCGGCCATCTTCGATTTCATCCAGATCCTCCACCCAGACGGCATTTTCATGGCGAAGCTTGCGGGCGATGGCGGCCTCATGGCGGAAGCGCCAGAGAAAGTCTTCGTCGCGGGCAAATTTAGGAGAAACAACCTTGACCGCCCGCATTTCATTGAGCAAACGGTGCCGGGCCCGGTAAACAGCAGCCATCCCACCTGACCCGATCCATTCCAGAATGATGTATTTGCCGCGGACGATCATTCCCGGCTCAAGTTCCCGCGCAGTGCGCAGCGGGAGATTGTCCATGGGACACGCCTGGAAGTGGTCGGGAAAGAGATGTTGGCATGTTGTGCAGTGTTTCACCCGCCACTCCGACCGGTATGGGGTCTGTCAGTCCGGACACCGATTTCAAAGGATGCACTCAATCAGGTGCTTTGATGCTCATATTACTTCGGAACTCTCCGGAAACAAAGGGCAAAGTACGATTCAGACGCGGCAAAGAACGGCACCAGAGGTTGAGTTTCATTCATTTCTTAATGCCACCAGCGGCTCTACTCGCGTGGCCCGCCGTGCCGGCAGGAAACAGGCAGCAAAGGCCGCCATGGCCAGCAGGAGACAAATGCCAATCATGGTGAAGGGATCTGCGCGCCCTACTCCATAGAGGAAGGTCTTGATTAGAGATGTGGAAGCGAACGCCATTGCCAATCCAATCAGCAGTCCAAGAACTACCAGCCGCATGCCGTGGCTTATAAACAAGCGGAAAATGTGTCCGCGCTCGGCTCCCAGGGCCATGCGAATCCCAATTTCGCTGGTCTTGCGCGTCACGCTAAAAGAGAGCAAACCATAAAGACCAACGCAGGTCAGGGTAAGCGCCAGGACGCTGAGAGTTCCGCAGAGAGTGGCAATCAGCCGGTCAGTGTGCAGGGAATCATCAATTCGCTCGCGCAACGTGGCCATCCGAGTTACGCGGACTGAAGGATCCAGCGCGCGAACCACCTCAGGCAGCGTGCTGCGCAGAGAGGTGAGATCGCCGGCCGCGCGGATGCTGAGCGTGCTCCGGATAACAGGCGTGCTGGATGCTCGTTGGAGGTTGTCTAAATAAACGATGTCGAGCGTGTTCTCTCGCAGGTCTTTATATTTCGTATCTCCGGCTACTCCCACAATCTGAAAGGCCTGATTGCCTTCCACGAACTCCAGCCGCTTGCCGGTTGGGTCCTGCTCGCCAAAGTAGTGGCGGGCGAGAGAGCGATTGATGATGGCAACACGCGGAGATGTAGGAGAATCCTGAAAGGTGAAATCGCGTCCTTGCAGAAGCTCAATGCCCATGGTGTTGAAGTATCCCGGGCGTACAGTGGTCAGAAAGGCCTTCATCTCCTCGCCGGGGCGTGCGCTGTAGCCCTCCACACGCAAATTAATGCCATACTCCCGGCCGCTGATTGGAGCGAACGAAGACAGGGTTGCGGAGCGGACACCCGGTTGTGCTTCCGTCTTTTCCATCAGCCGGTCATAGAAATTCTTCAATTGTTGCGGCGTGTACCCGGCGCCATTTCCATTCATATCAATGGCGAGCACGTGATCCCGATCAAAGCCAACCGGCATGGTCTCAAGATTCACAAGGCTATGGAGCAGGAGTCCGCCTGCCACCAGCGCCGTCACTGACATGGCGACCTGCGCTACCACCAGCAGGCTGCCCAACCTGGCCCGGAAGCCGCGGCGGCTATCGGCGGCATAGGTCTTGATCTCTTGGCTGATCTCAATCCGGGTTGTAGAGAATGCGGGCACGAGGCCGGAAACAAGCGCTGCCAGCAACGTGGCGGAGAGAGAAAAGAGCAAGACACGGCCATTCAGGCTTGTAGAGAGTGTCACCTGCGTCTGCGAGTCGGACAAGGCCGCGACCAGAGAGCGACTGGTCCACTGTGCCAAAAGCAATCCGCCCAGGGCTCCGACGATTGCCAGGATGGCGTTTTCCGTCAACAGTTGCCGTATCAGTCGCCAGCGCTGCGCGCCCAGCGCTAGGCGCACAGTCATCTCCCGCCTGCGTGCTGAACCTTGTGCCAGCAGCAGGTTGGCAACATTGGAGCAGGCTATAAGCAGCACCAGTCCCACCACGCCCATGAGGATGCGCGCAGGCAGTGAGAAGCGATGACGCAGGGCGGAGAGTCCTTGGGCGGCCGATGTGAGGAGCAGATGATCCATGACCTGTTGCTGTTCCACTTCCGGTATCTGGGACTCCTTTTTAATTTCCTGAAAGACCGGCTGCAGTGAACTTCGCGCCTGAGCAAGCGATACTCCTGTTTTCAATCGGCCGATGGCCGTTACCCAATCCAGACTTGGCGCATTTGTTATGCCCACAGATTTGCCGGGCGATGAAGGAAGATAAACATCAGCAGCCTCACCCACTCGCATGCCGAAGAATTCCGGCGCAGTGATCCCGATGACCGTGCACTGCGCGCCTTGCACCTGAATGGTCTTGCCCAGGACATCTGCGTTGGCGCCGAACTCACGCTGCCAGTAGTTAAAACCGAGAATTACGCTGTTGCCGAGATCCTGGCCGGCCGGCCTCAACTTTCCCGCGTAAGGTTGCACTCCGAGGACATCGAAATAATTTCCGGAGATGATCTCGCCGCGCGCAGCGGCTGACCGGCCATCGTGGACCAAATCGTCCAGCGACACCGGCACGAAAGCCATTACCCCGGAGAACGCTCCAGTCTGGTCGCGCAGACGTTCGAAGGCAAAAGATTCCCACGCGCCGATATTGCTCAAGGTGCCGGCGGCATCGATGCGAACCAGTTCATCGGGCCTTTGCACAGGCAGTTTGCGCAGAAGAAGGGGATCGAGGACGGAGAAGATTGCAGTGTTGGCCCCAATACCAAGCGCCAGTGTCAGCACGGCTACAATGCTGAAGCCGGGATTGCGCCACAGTTGTCGCAGACCATAGCGGAAATCATGAATGAGACTTGCAATCATGGTGGTACAAGTCTCTCATGTTCTGGTGCAGTTATCAGAATTCCTGCTTTCGTTGCGGCGAAGGCAGCATGGAACTGTTTTAGAGAATTTGGTAATTGAGTAATTGATTTGAAATCAAAACCCAACCTCAAATCACTAACACAGAAATCAACATCAAGCGCAGTCCCTGGCTGGTCGGCTGTGATAATGTTCATGTCCTGCGTGGGAGGACCGCCATGTGTATTGTCTGCGAACACATGTTGTATGAGGAGCACCGCAACGCTGAAGCTGGAGAGTTCGATCCCTGTCCGGAGTGCGGAAAGTTTCCCAGCAATGATGGCCGGGCTTGCTATCACTGTTTCAGTGTAGGGAACACCATTGATGAATGCCCCGAATGTCTGGGCAAACCATGGAGCGAGGAATTTCTCGAGGCCAAGGCCGAGATTGAAGATGATCCACCGCCAACCGTTCACTAAGCTTCTACTATCGTCAATCGTTGGCGAACAGCTTAAGGGGTTACAAAAATCTTCCAGAATTTGTTAATGCCAGATTTAAATTTCAATAGCCTATACAGCAATTGGTAGTAAATTCTGCGCAAAAGCGGAAAAGGTTTGCACACAGCAGATCTGCGTGTGTCAAAAACTGTCACAGCGAAAAATTTTTCTTCAGACCAGTACACAAGAATCCAGAGTAGGTGTATCGTTATCCGGCTTGTACTCTGAATTGTCCCCTAGGAGAATACTGAATGAGAAGTGCGACCCGATTTACGATTCTCTGCATTCTGTTACTCGGCCTTAGCGTTTTCAGCTTTGGCCAAAATGACCCGGAGGCCGCGGCGGCTGTGGGCAACGGCGCAGCCGGTTTTGTGCCGAAGGCCCAGGTCGATGTGACGGCCGTACCCGGTGTGCCGTCCGCCGACTCCTCCTTAGTCCTGGATGCCACGACTGGCACCGTAGTCAGCGGCGGCCTGCAAGGCAGCTCAAATATCAACAACAAAGCCGCCACCCAATCAGGCAACGACGACAATTTTGACATCGATGATGCTCGGCCCAATAAGCCAACCATTGCCGGACTGGACAGTGTCGCCACATTTGATGGCGCATTTTTTGCCCAGGCAGGGCCCAACAGCAATGGCCTCAGGATATTTCGCTTCACCATGGTGGGAAACGAGCCTCAACGTGGCGATACTACGGTAATTCCTGCCAAGATTGACCAGGTTTCACTGCAACTGCTGAACGCTGACGGCTCAGTGTTCAAGGTTGTGCCCTTTGACCCGTTCCAGCAACGCACCTTGGAGTCTCCGAACTTCGAACCGCTGAATTATCGGTCCGGCCACGACATTGAATACGCCGACGCTATTCACCGCGCCCAGTTTTTCCACGTGATGGACGAAGACTGGCACACCCTGCTCATTCCCAAAGTCGTGAACAAGGTGATCATCGTGGTGCCTCGGTTCGTCAATGTTCGCCTCGCCAACGGCAACGTGATCCAGGCCCGCTCCTACTTTACAGGGACCGCGGCTGACGGCAGCACTTTTGTGCTGATGCTGGACCTGCTGTTCAACTTCTTCTTTGACAATATCGTGGTGAACGACATCAACAACGGTCTATTCACCACCAATGCCATAAACACAACCATGTTCCCCAACACCTACCTGTTCTCGCTTAACGTGAACAATCCCAATGTTCCGGGAGGGTGCTGTGTTCTCGGGTTCCACACCTTCTTCTTCCAGCCGGGCGCCATACCGCAGCCCCGCTGGCTCACTCAGTACGCCAGTTGGATTTCGCCAGGAATCTTCGGCGGTGGATTCCAGGACGTAACTGCGCTGTCGCACGAGACCTCAGAGGTGTTTGCCGATCCGTTCCTCGACAATATTACCCCCAGCTGGCAGTTCCCCGGCGTACCAGCGAATGCCAAGATTTGCCAGGGCAACCTGGAAGTGGGCGATCCCGTTGAAGTATTGGCGAACGCGGCCACAACCAAGACCGTCAATGAAGGGCATTTCAAGTTCACCTATCACCCGCAGAACATGGCTTTGCTGCAGTGGTTTGAAATGGGAGCGAAGTCGAATGCCATTGATGGCGCATTCAGCTTCCCGGATGAGACCGTACTGCCACATTCAGCCGTGCCTTGTCCACAGTAAACAACGTTTCTTTTTTCAACAAAAGGCGCCGGATTGTCCGGCGTCTTTTTTTGCGTGAAAAAATCGCCCGCAGCCTTTAGCTCTTGGCCTTTGGCTCCCATCACCGCCCTGCTAATTGAGCCCGTTCTGGCCAAACACTGGCAGTTGCTTGATGCCAACCCCCCGAAATCCATGACTGAGAATCTGAATTAAGAATCTGAATAAGCAAGATCATCTGCATGAGTCTCAATTTGCGACATGCGCCAATTCCGGCCAGTGTGTTCCCTTTGTGAAAAGTTGCAGAATTTTCTTGACTGCGAGCCGAAATGTCCGTAAAAATGCGATTACCTTTTCAAAAATAGAATCCACCCTTTGGACCAATTTGGATGGGGTCTTGGGTGGTTTGTAATTTTGCCGGACGGAAAAAGAGGAGAAAAGAGTTGAATTTGCGGCCTAGTTGTCCCCC
>DATDGH010000843.1:0-2575 GCA_036522215.1 Candidatus Angelobacter sp.
ACTTCTACACCATTACCTACTTTGAAGCACTGCTCTTCCGGACGCTGAACCAGATTCCCACGATCTCCGCCAATATGGTCTTTTCTCCTGACTCCCGCTACTTTGTTGCCAACCATCGCGCCAGCTATTTCAGCTTTGACCTGAATTCGATGAGTGAGGTGAAGGTTTCAAGCAAGATGAAGCAACTCATGGCTTTTCATTTCACGTTCGTATCGCCTGACGAGATCGCCGGCTACAACACGCGCACAAACCCGGTCAAGCTTGCCCTCGCGCGCTTTCCTTCCGGTGACACAGTGGAGGAGATGCCTTCTCTGGGGGCCGGCGAACTGGCCGCACCGTCCAAAGGAAATTACCTCCTGCTGGTACATGCCGGCGATTCTCCGATTGCGGTGATGGATTTGGCGTCAAAAAAAGTCGTTCTGGCCTCCAAATCACTTGCATTCGCTATCTACGATAACCAGTTTGCCGGGGAGACGCAGGGTGGAGAGGTAGGCATTTTCAATCTTTCGGACCGCAAACTTATCTCGAACATCCAATTGCCGGATAGCCCTCTGGGGGTAGCCGGCGCCAAGAGCTTTTCGGCTGACGGTAAATGGCTGGCTGTTGCCGGTTCAACTCGCGGGGCCATATGGAGCCTGGACACGGGCGAACGTTTGTTCTACACACGACCCTTTGAAGGCACGTTCTTCGATCAGGACCAATTCATCGCCAAGTTCCCTCACTCAGAAAAAGAACCCTCTCGCGTGTTCAGATTCAACCTTGTCAACCACAGCACGGAAAATCTTTACCAATTGGACATGGAAGATAGCTCGGACGAAAGTCGCCATGATCATCTTCAGGACAAACAATTCGAGGACCTGATGTTCAGCATTGTCCCGCAGAAGAGTGGAGATTCTTACTCCGGTTTGATGGTGGAAATTCACGATGTTCGTACGAACAAGAAATTATGGGAGCGGCCGTTCCAAAAAGTGCCGGATTTCTTTTACTCGAGGCCGGGAAAAAGCTGGGCCGTGGTGGTGGCCGACTATGACAGCATTAAAGCTGAAGCCCGGCAGGACGCTACGTTAAACGAGAGGCTTGCCGCCATCCAGACGGAAAAGGGGAAAAAAGATTCGTACGTAGTCCGCGTGCTGGACGGTGTGAGCGGGAAAAACCTGGGAGCAATCCTGGTCGATACCGGAAACCTTTCTTTTAAGGTGAGATGGGCCGGCTCAGCCGGTGACCGCCTGCTGGTTGGCGACTCCCTCGACCGCATCCTGATCTATTCATTAACCTCCGGCCAGCAGAGAGGAAAGGTCGAGGGGTCGGCGCGGGCGGTTTCCAGCGATGGAGACCGAATGCTGGTGGAGAATGGCAAAGGAGTAGTCGACCTCTACGATACTTCGACCCTTCAGTCGCTGGTCCATTTCACATTTCCTTCTACGATCGTTCATGCGGAGTTCGCAGGCAATGGGAATGCCTTGTTGATATTGACCAGCGACCAAACCGTCTATGAGGTGCAGACTCCTTCCAAAAGCCAGCTTGCCAATGCGAACTGAACGAAATCCTCGACCTTGATCAAGGCGGAGAAAACAACCAAAACAATTGCGCCCGGAGCTCTGGCTCCAGTGACCCGGCAATCCTGAAGGAGCGAGCATGGAGAACGTGAAGAAAACACCGGCGATTCTAGTTCTTCTGGCATGGCTGTTTGTCGGCATTCCCTGGGGTTGGGGAATTACGGAGCTTTAGAAAAATGCGAGGCAGCTCTTTCAGTCGCCTCCGCCGGCAGCAACTGCGCCCGTTAAGTAACTGGGTAATTTGGTAATTAAGTAATTGGGTCATTTAGAATCAAAGGTTAGTTAGTAGTCGAAAGAGTATGGCAATACCAGCAAAAGGCCGTCTAACGCAGCCGCTTGTCCGCGAGAATGGCGGGCACCGCGCTGTGACCTGGGATGAAGCGCTGGACCGCGTAGGCAAGGGTTTTCGCAGATCAATCGAAAAGAAAGATCCACGGGACTTCGGGATGTTCAGTTGCTCCAAGACTACGAACGAACTGAATTACATTGCGCAGAAGTTCGTTCGCTCCGTCATGGGCACTAACAATATCGATAGTTGTAACCGGACTTGACATGCTCCCAGCGTCGCCGGTCTGGCGGCGGTTTTCGGAGCAGGTGGCGGCACCAGTTCATATCGGGAAATTGAAGATACCGGCGTGATCCTGCTGTGGGGATCGAACGCGCGGGAGACCCACCCTATCTTCTTCCATCACGCGCTAAAGGGGATTCGGAACGGAGCGCGCCTGTATGTGATCGACCCCCGCCGCACCACTTCGGCCCAATGGGCAAACGAGTGGCTCGGGCTTACCGTTGGTTCGGACATCTCCCTGGCCAACGCCATGGGCCGGGAGATCATTGTTTCTGGACTCGCGAACAAGAAATTCATCGAGCATGCCACCAGCGGCTTTGAAGCCTATCGCGCGCAGGTTGAGAGTTACACGCTGGAGAGCGCCGAACGCGATACCGGCGTCCCGGCCAAGACAATCCGCCAGACGGCGCATGCTTATGCCAAGGCAGAGCGCGCACAGATCTGCTGGACC
>DATDGH010000844.1:0-7826 GCA_036522215.1 Candidatus Angelobacter sp.
GATCAACACGCGTCCGGTCGTAAGCAGCACGGCGCTCGCGCCATTCAGGCCGGCATTCAAGGCAGGAAAGATGTTCAGGTCCATTTTCTCAAACCGTCGTGCGTCGCCGATTCGCAATTACGAACCCGGCAAGGAACACAATCGCGGTGAACCCCGCCAGCACTCCGATTGACGGCCAGAGCGGAAGAGTTGTGCCGGGATGAGCGGTAGGGAACATCACTAACTGCAGGGCGTCTACCCCGTAGGTGAGCGGATTGATCACCATGAGCCACTTGATCCATCCCGAAGCGCCGCTTACCGGAAACAGCGCGCCGGAGAGCAGCCACAGTGGAATCAGAAACAAATTGATGATGGCGTGGAACCCCTGTGACGATTCCATCCTCCAGGCAATCACAAATCCCAGTGCAGTGAGCGCGAAGGCGGTAAGAAACACTACCAGCAGGACAATCACGAATTGTTCTACGCCGATTCTGATTCCGATGACAGGAGCAAAAACCAGGAACAGCAGTCCCTGGATGGCTGAGAGTGTGGTCCCGCCCAGCACTTTGCCCAGCACAATGCCAGACCTGCTCACCGGCGCCACCAGCACAGAAAGCAGAAAGCCGTGGTTACGATCCTCGATCACCGACAGCATGGTGAAGATGGAGGTGAACAGAACAATCATGATCAGAGCGCCGGGGAAAAAGTAGTTAAGGTAGTTCTCCTGGCCGGTGGCCCTGGTCTGCAGCGAGGTACCGAACCCTGCTCCGATCACCACCCAGAACAGTAGTGGAGAAATGATGACCCCGACCACACGCGCAGGTTGACGATAAAAGCGAACGATCTCCCTCCACCAAAGCGTGAAAGCAGGCAGAAGCGGATTCACTTTGATCAGACCCGCCTGGGACGGGATTGCGGCTGCTTGTGCCACTAGTGTTTCCTCTGTTCTTCCGGCTGCTGATCGTACCAAAACCGGTGCCCTGTGCGGTCGATAAAGATATCTTCGAGGGTAGGCTTACTCACGGAAATGGATTGGATCTCGCCGGGAAAGGATTCAACCAGGTCTGTGACGAACCTGTGACCCTCTTTGCGTTCCATCCGAATTTTGCCGTCGAGGACTGCGGTGGGAATCTTGAACCGTTGCTCGATGCGCGCCGATAAAGATGCTGGGTCGGCAGCCTCCAGCAGAATCACATCACCGCCGATCTGGCTGCGCAACTCCAGCGGCGTCCCCAGCGCCACAATCTCTCCCTGGTTCAGGATGGCCAGGCGGTCGCAGCGCTCCGCCTCTTCCATCAGATGAGTAGTGATGATCACAGAGACATTCTGCTGGCGGCGCAGCTCTTGCAGGTACTGCCACAAGTCGCGGCGCGCGCCCGGATCAAGTCCGGTGGTGGGCTCATCCAGCAACAGAATACCTGGACGATGGATGAGTCCCTTGGCCAACTCTACGCGGCGCTGCATTCCGCCGGAAAAAGTCTCCACTTTTTCCTTGGCGCGGTCAGCCAATCCCACCCGTTGCAGCATCTCCTGGATTCGCTCCCGCAGGCGTGTGCCGCTCAGGCCGTAGAGGTGTCCCTGATGCCATAGGTTCTCGGCTGCGGTTAGCTTGATGTCGATGCTCTGTGATTGAAAGACGACGCCGATGCGCTGTCGAACCTGGCCGGGCTGCCGCGACGCATCCAGGCCTGCAATCAACGCCCGTCCTCCCGTGGGCAGCATGAGAGTAGAAAGGATACGGAACAGTGTGGTCTTACCGCTGCCATTGGGACCGAGCAGGCCGAAGATCTCTCCCGGAAAAACGTCAAAGGAGATGCCTTTGAGGGCTTCGCGCTTGCCGTAAGTGTGTCGCAGACCTTCGACGCGGATCACAGCCTCACCACGGCCCTGGCTGTCCACTGCAGATATCGAGTTCTGAACGGTTGTCACCATGGGTTACCAGGAATTAATCATCAAGAGCGCAAACAGCAGCGGAAGGTAAGTCACAGAAGCTTGCAAAAGCTGCCGCGCAAATTTCTTAGAGGCCGGCGCTGTTGTAGGAAGGTTGGTAATGGCCAGACGCAGATTAAACCAAAGAAAGATCAGACCCAGCGCCAGCGCGCCACCCAGGTAGACCTTGCCCGCCATGTGCAGCAGCGAAGGCAACAAGCTCACGGGAATCAGCACAGATGAATAGGCCAGCATCTGGCGCACCACGCTGCGTCCTGCCTGGTCCACTACCGGCAGCATCTTGATTCCACCCGCAGCGTAATCTTCGCGGTAGAGCCACGCGATAGCCTGAAAATGCGGAAACTGCCACACGAAAACAATGGTGAATAGCACTACCGCCTCGATCTCAACCTTGCCGCGAATGGCCGTCCAACCCAGCAGTGGCGGCATGGCTCCAGGAAACGCGCCCACCAGCGTTGAGATGGGAGAAATCTTCTTGAGCGGCGTGTACAGGCCCAGGTACGCTGCAACCGTCAAAATGGCCAGCACCCCGGTAAGCACATTGGTGGTGAAGGCCAGGTAGAGCGAGCCGGTGACCGTACTCAGAATGCCGGCCGTGAAGCCTGTTCCCAGACTCATGCGCTGCGCCGGTAGAGGACGGTTTCTGGTCCGTACCATCTTTGCATCCACACGATGCTCCACGGCTTCATTCAAGGCGGCAGCCCCGGCGGAGGTCAGGCCAATTCCCAGCAAGGCATGAAGCAGCATGAGTGACAGGGATGGGGTGCCGGTTTTAGCGGCGGCCATGAAACATCCCGTCCAGGCAGTCATTACCACCAGCGATGTAACTCGAAGTTTGAAGAGCTGAGAGAAGTCTGCGAACCTGGAATAGGTTCTCGCCGGCGCCTGAAGCACTGCTTCAGCCTTCGATTCAACAACAGGCTGGACCACGCTGCTCATGCGCTGGCCACCTCTCGTTTGCGGTCAAAGGAAAGCACCTGGGCCGGCTCTCCACTGTAACGATATGCCTGAATGGTGAGAATTACTGTCACGGCCAACATCAAAGCGCCGACTCCCAAATGGGCGACTGTCGTGGTTACCAGATTCACCGTTGGCTGCAATTCATCTACTCCCAGAATCACGCGCGTCACATAGGCGGCAAAACCCAGCAGCAACTGAAGAATCAGCAAGACCAGCAGCACCACTGCGGGACGCCGCAGATGAGGAACTTTGGAATGCTTGCTGATGGCGCGCAAACTCACGTACAGCACCAGCCCACTGACCAGGAGCGCGTTGAAAATGTGCGGATACAAGAAGGTATGAATGATCTTCGGCGCCGGCCATCGGTTGGCCGCCGCTGGTCCCCATTTGGTCCAGACATGGCGAAACGCAGCGCCCAGAATGAGCTGCAAAAACAGAAACCCGATCAGCATCCAGCAATGGCGAAGCAAAGGCTGCGCCTCTTTTTTCGTAATTCTTTCCCCAGGCTCAACCAGCCAGCTTCGGCTGGTGAACACCGCAATCGCCGCCAGCAGGCAAAACATGGTTTGCCCCACCGCCGCATGCGCGGTTGAAATGGCGGGCGGCAGGAAATTCAACACCGTGAGTCCTCCCAGAATTCCCTGAAAGACCACTCCCGCCACCGCTCCCACTGTGAGCCAGCGTATCCAGCGTCGCTTGTCTACCAGCCAGGTCCATACGGCGACAATGATTGTGAGCGATCCCACCAACTCGGCTATCAGTCGATGGGTGTGTTCGTACTTGACCCCTCCCACCATGTGGGCCTTGAACCAGTTGCCAAAACTGGTGGGCCAATCAGGGACAGCAAGACCGGCGTTGTTGCTGGTGACCAGGCCCCCGGCGATCAGCAGGAGGAAAGCCAGGCAGGCCACTACAACCGTGAAGCGGTGATGAACGGCGTTATACTCGGGAGAGGTCAGAATCACTCCAGGGAAATATGAATAGCTTTCAGATCTTGCTACCAGAAAAAAGGGGAAATCCCTAGCGCCCAATCAGGGCCAATGCGGCGCAAGTTCAGCCTTGAACAATACTGGGAGGCAAGACAAATTATTCTAACATTCAAGGATTGCTTTGGCTCACCACGTGAGCTTCTGGTTCCGGTTACCGCTTGGCTTATAACCGTAAAATTCCGCGATGGTCTGCAGGTATTCGATCAAGCGTCGGTCGTATCTTTGCTTGACATCATTGGTGAGAATGCCCTGGGTAGCGTCAGGTTTTTTGGTCAGATCGTACAGGTAGCTTTGCGCCGGCGAATCGTAAGTGACATACATGAAGCGGTCGTCTCCGCTGACCAGACCATACGCCGCGCGCGCGTCAGACGCCAGCAACAAGTCGTTCCTTGGGTAGCTTTGCAGTTCTTCCCTGGTCTTTGCGAACAGCGGTCGCCCGAACAGAGGGTTTTTTTGGACAGGACCATGTCCCAGCAACATATAGAGGCTTGGAGTTATATCAATCAGTGAGGCCAGCGAGTCTTCATCATAAGCCAAGGTTTTTTTCAGTTGTCCAGGCAGATGGATTATGAGGGGAACCTGCATGACCTCCGGGTAGATCACGGTCGAGTGCGACAGGTGGCCTATTTGTTCGCTTCCATCCCCGTGATCGGCGGTCACAATAATGATGCTGTTCTCGTACAGATCATGGGATTTCAAGTAGTGGAAAAGATCTCCACAGGATTCGTCCACTTGATGGGCTGCAAAAGCACGCCGGTTGTTGAAACCGGGTCGCGTCGTCCAGTTGGCGCTGGTGCGTTTGGGCCGATCGTTGACTCCAAACTCGTGGACATTCATGGGCTGAGCATAAAAAAAGAATGGCCGTTCCTGGGGTTGACGTTTGTCCAGCACGGCTTCCAATTGCTGAAAGGTGGAGGAGGCTTCGAAGTGGTTCCAGGGCTTGCCCAAGTCCAGTTTAATTGCATCGTCAGTGTTGGTCAGAGTCCGCCTGAGCACCGAGTCATAGCTCAGAATCATTCGATAGTCATCAGCTTTCAGGAGTCTTTCCAACATGTTGACGTTGTCGAAGGGATGGACATAATGCGCGTGGAGCAGCAGCATTCCGGTCCAAATGGAAGGTTCGGCCAGCGTTGTGCCGGCGTAGGGAGTAAAAGCATTGTGCAAGACCACCGAGTCACGGGCGAACTCATCGAGATTAGGAGTGAAGTCAACCTTCGGGTTGTAGGCGCCGACGTAGTCGGCGCCAAGTGAATCAACAGTAATGATAAGAATGTTGGGCCGCGCTCCCCGTGCCGGCGTGAGCCGTTCTACGAGCTGAACCTCGCGCGTCATTTCCGTGTCGCGAACGTTGGTATATTGCCTGAGAATGAGACAGAAATCCTCGCATGGCTCAATTCGTGCGCTGGCCCTCCAGTGATACACCATATTGAAAGAGGAATTCTGTGTGGCGTAACTCTCCATACTGCGCCCGATCTCGCCATCCGTGCTTCCCAGTTTCTTGGCCCACAAAAATGCAGACTGTGTTATGCCCCAAAACACCGATCCGGCCACAATCAACACTGCCAGAATGCCGTAGAGAGAGTACTTCCTGTCGCGCGGACGCAGCCGGTAAACCGATACGCTGACCGCGATCCACAACAGCAATGTAAACGAATTTTGAACCACGCCATTCCAGTCAGTATCTCCAAGGGCGCTCGGCAGAACCAATGCCATTCCCGATAAACCAACCAGCATTACCCAAAGAAGTGTCTTTTGGGAAAAGTGGCTGCTATGGCCTTGATTCAAGAATGGTCTCGGCAAGGTGAGACCCCAAAGTGTAAGCGCAGCGGCAAAAACTATTGCATAAGCGAGCGCCGGCCATTGTTGCAGGTTCAGCATGCTTAGCAGGAAACGGAACGAAGACAAAAACACACCCAGGAATACCAGGCCCCCCAACACCAGGAGTCGCGTAAATCGCGGCCGGCGAGTAATTCGCGTGGCCCCCATGAGAATCAAATTGACGACGGAAAGCAGCAGCACAGTCAGCCATAGATTGGTAGCGAGCACGAGGGCCGAGAGTTGCAGCGTCCGCAAGTCGAGCCTTATACCAGCGTGCAGAAGGCCAGACCAGAGCCCGGATGCAGTATCCTCACAGTAATTCCTGATAAGAATCGCTTCTGCGGTAACAGCGGATACGATCAGGGCCACAAGTACTCCATTGGAGTAGCAAAGCAGGGAAGCACGGTTATGGGCAGCTTCAACTGGAACATTGCCTGAAGCCTCACCCCCTGCCAGAAGCAGCAGCGGGAGCAACATGACCGTACCGAATACGTAAGAGGTCCAATTATTTTGAATGTGTGGCAGAAAGTTCTCAGCGCTAAAAATCATTCCAATCAGTGCAAGCACCGCCCAGGCTATCTGCGTCAACCGCCGCTTACGCCGCTCCCAGTAGGCGAGCAACCCAAGCGCAAAATTAAACCAGAACAGCACGGAGTGATAACGAACAAAAGCGATGAGTGCTTCAGAAGGAGGTTCCTTGATGAGAAAGGAGTAGGTATAGGGAATAAAAGCCAGGAGACAATAGAGAGAGGTCAGGATCAGGTAAGCACCAAAAAAGAGCTTACTCAGACTCGTGATCCATGGCTTTGCCCAGCGCATTTTATAATCTTAACGACACTACAACGGATTACAAGAGTTACGAAAGTCTCCGGAACGGCCATGCGCGGGCGACTATTTGCTCTTGAGGGAAAACACAAAGTCAGCAGCAGTGTTCTGTTTGGACGCCACTGTGATCTTCATGGTCTGCTCGCCATATTTTTCGTGGACGGCAACCAGGGTGTAGCCGCCGGGAGGCAGGTCCCTGACCTGAAACGATCCATCATCGGCGCTCACCGCAAAGAATGGATGCGCTAGTACATTTACGTACATTTTCATCCAGGGATGCTGATTGCATTGCACCGGCATCATGAGCTCAGCTTGCTGGAAGGTTTTCATGATGGGCTTTCCTTTTGGCGCCTGGCTCTCATTCCATGCGGCATTATTTTTGGGCATGGGATGGACGTTGTGCTCCGCGGTATCCGTATTCAGGATCCTGAGCGGCTGGCCCACCATAAGACCGAGCACATGCGGAGTGTAATGGCAGCGCTTCTGGTCCATCACTACTTCCTCAGCAGGCGCTGCGAAGGTTCCGAGCCGGTCAGCGTCCTTAACATAGACGAAGACATTTGCCAGCTTGCCATTCTTGACTACCACCACATCCGGTGCCTGCGGGTCACCAGGACAGGCAGGATCAGAACTCATATCCAGCATGGGCATTTTCGGCGCTGCGCCCTTGAAGGAGATAGTGCCGGAAACCGAGCCGGCAGTGTTCTTGTCCACCACAGCTGTAGCCGCCTGCGGCGCAGCCCCGCCAGAAGATTCAGGTGGCTTTTGCGTCTGATCACAGCCAGCCAGAGCCAGAGCGCAGAAACAAAATAGAAAAGAATGAAGAACATTTTGCATGGTCAATTTTCGGCCATCCACAAAACATGATTGCAGTTGACCAGATCGAGAGCACAACCGGCGGATCACCCGATCAACCAATCACGCGCGATCACCCGATCCCCTGATACCCCGATCTCAAGATTTCTTATGACTTCTCCCGTAAATTCACTGGTGCTGGCTTTTCCGCCTACGTCGCGGGTGATATGGAGTTTTTCTTTGTATGTCTTCTCCAACGCAGCCTGAACTCTCTCTGCAGCCTCAGTCTCCTTCAGGTGACGCAGCATGAGAATGGACGATTGCAGCACCGCCGTCGGGTTGGCCAGGTCTTTTCCGGCGATGTCTGGCGCTGATCCATGTACGGCCTCAAAAATGGCGCAATGGTCGCCCAGATTCGCTCCTGGAACCAGACCTAAGCCGCCGACAAAGGCGGCGCATAGGTCAGAGATGATGTCGCCGTAAAGATTCCCCATCACCAGCACGTCGTAT
>DATDGH010000845.1:0-1638 GCA_036522215.1 Candidatus Angelobacter sp.
GAGCAAACGTTGACGGGTTAGGTATTGCGGTCGCTTGCTACTTTCTTCTTAGCTCCACCGTCTTTAGTAGTGGAGGCGCTCGTTCGGACAAAGTTCGAGCTGGTGGAAGTGGTGGCCCGTACCGAGAAGCACCTTGCCACCAAGCGCCTGAATACACTTGCCGTTCTGCGCTTACCTGGCATTTTCCCTCCAAAGTTGCGATTCCATTGGCGAATAACTTGCCTAATGAAACTCGATGAGCCGAATACTGCCTAATCCGCGAAAGTGCTTCCTGGTCCCAGATCAGCGTCGCATTCATACGGTCAAACTCCGAACCGGTCAAGATTGCTACGGTAGCTCCAGCGTCCAATACCTCTTGATGGCTTGCCGGGTTGCGCAAACCATTGCCAGGATTGCGGTTCTAGGAAGTACTAGAAAGCCGTATCAAAGCCGTGTTACGTTGACGCTGGCCAAATCCTGAGGCCTCGGAATGAGACCATGGCGTCCACTCTGTCAGTGACAGGTGCTTGGCACCCCAAAACCGAGAGCGAAAGACTGCTCGTGCGATCGCAACTTGAAAGGATTCTGAGCGACAGTAGATTCGCTGCCAGCAAGCGCTATCCGTGCCTGCTCCGCTACATCGTGGAACATACTCTTGCGGAAAACGAAGACAACTTGAAAGAGCGGACCCTCGGTGTAGAGGTATTTCATCGACCGCCGGATTACGATACCAATCTTGATCCTGTTGTGCGTCTCTGTGCCGGAGAGGTGAGGAAGCGGCTCGCCCAGTATTACCAATCATCGGCGCACAGGGCCGAGCTAAGAATTGAATTGAATCCGGGATCCTATGTTCCCGTTTTCTCGCAACCCACACCGGATGCGTCTACCCTCCAGTTGATTCCGGCGGATGTTCCATCTAAAGCGGAGGAGGTCAGGCGGCCCAAAAGGACCAGAAGAATGTATTGGCCGGCTGGTTTGATAGCTTCTGGCGTGATCATCGTAGTGATATCGGTCTTTGGCACTCGATATGGGAGGCAATTCGAGAAACAAAAATCCGCTCTCGAGGAAGTCTGGTCTCCGTTGCTCACCAGCAGCAAGCCGATCTTGTTCTGTGTGGGCGAGACCGAGTTGTTTGCCCCTCATGATTCCCCGCTGACTCAGCTTCAGAAAGGGGCCGATGACGACTCGTTTCTTCAGGCGTTCGCGGACAAGAACGACTTTGTTCCTTTTTCTGACGTGCACATTCTTAGCAGATTCGTGTCTCTGATCGGAGCCCACGGACATGCTTTCAGGGTTCAGAATGTTCGGTCGACCGTTTCCCCTCAGTTTCGGGAAGGGCCGGTGATTCTGATTGGAGCGCTGAACAATGAGTGGACGCTGAACAGGACATCCTCACTGAGGTTTCATCTGGAAGGGCCTGAGGGACCAGATCAGGTTTACTGGATCGCGGACGCACAGCACCCCGAGTCACGCGCCTGGCAAATCCGAGCCAAGGCTCCGAGGAGTAATGTTGTCAAAGACTATGCAATAGCCGCCCGCTTCACTGACGAGAGTACCGGCCAGGTAGTTCTGGTCGCGGCAGGAATTGCAGGCAGCGGAACCAGGGCAGCCGGTGAATTCCTGACCGATGAAGAAAGCCTGAAACAGTTGGGAGATAGT
>DATDGH010000846.1:0-18755 GCA_036522215.1 Candidatus Angelobacter sp.
ATGGAGCGGATTTCCTTGATCGTCAAACGATTCCTGCACTTTAGAAACGGCCAGAATAGCAGGAATCGGAACACCGCCAAGGTGGAGAATCACCTGGCGGAGGGCGGTCAGGCAGAACAATCCGCCCGACCATGCTGATGAAACTGTAACAATTCCAAAGGGTTTGCGCCTATATTCGTCTTTAAGATAGTCGAGGGCATTCTTGAGTACACCGGGATAGCCACTGTTATATTCAGGGGTGACGATTACGATCGCATCGGCGCGGTTGATGTGAGCACTGAACTCGCGCACTGCCGGAGGAGCATCGTTCCTGAATCTCAGCCTTTCCTCCATCATGGGCAGGTCAAAGTGTTTAAGATCAAGCAGTTCCGTGCTCACGCATGGTCTCCTGGCCAGTGAGTCAACCACAAACCTGGCGACCTTCGCACTTTCGCGGCTTCTCCGGATACTGCCGAGGATTATGGGTATGTAATACATTTGCAAATGCCAAAGTGACGAGCCAGGTAAAAAATGCACTGACTAACTACAGAAGAACGGCAACATGCACGCCAGACTCACCCGAAGATCCGGAATATAAAACATCTTCAACGCATCGTACAACGGGACACACACCCAAAACCGGCCGGGGAATGCTTGTACGCTGACTCATTATGCACCACCAACCTGGTGCGTGACTGCTATGAAAACCTACTGGGTGTTTGAGATTCTCGACTCGGGAATACCGGAGAGCGGCTGTTTTACGAAAATCGAAACGGAGCCGCAGATGGATTTCACTTGGTAAACATTTGGAACTAAAAGCCAAAACTGTTAAGCATGGGTCAAGTCAATCTCCTGGATATCTAGCAGATAAGAGACATATTTGTTCCGAAAGTGGAATATTTGTAAAGTTTATGTCGCTGGGCTTGACGTTGCTTTCGAATGAGTGATATATGTCATGGCCGTCTTAGAAACTCGCGATTTTAACGCGTCTATCCCAAAGCTAGTGGCTTTGGCGAAGGACAATCAGAAGAATCCTGGTATGCTATCCGGCCGAGCGTGGCGATGCACGATTCGGGCCAACTTCAACGCTGACAAGAAGAAAAATCACGGTATGGGTGTATGGAACTCGTAAAACACTCTCAAGCCGAGGATCGGACAGAAGATTGGTCCGCAACTCAGGCCGGTCACTCTCTGCAATTGGACGGCCTGCCAGGGACCTGGCTAAACACGAATAAAGACAGCCGCGGCATCGTTAAAGTGACAATAGCGGTGAAGGGCCCGAGGCTTCTGGTGCGCGCCTTTGGAGCGGGCGATCCAGCACCCAGCGACTGGGGCGAAGTACAAGCAGATCACATTTATGCCGGCAGCATGTCCTCGCGCGTAGCAGCAGGTTTTACGGCCTGGTATGACTTCGATTTTTCACGAATCCACCTGCAAGCAAACTGGAACCAGGGACTCCTTGTACTGGCGAGTTTTGCGTCTTTCAGAGACGGCAGCAAACGTTCTAATTATTTTTCCAGAGAGTTTTTTCATCGCGAGATGACTTAACAAGAGGAGAATTGAGCATGGCGACGCTCAGTTGCGCAAGATTGGACGAGCGCATGGAGGCATGTGGTCCTGTGTCTCCGGAACCGCTACTTGGCACATGGTTGAACACCAACAGCGCGACGCACGGCATCACCAAGGCAGTCCTGGCAGAAAAGGATGGCCAGGTCGTGTTGCACATATTTGCCGACAATGACCCAGAGCTTAGCGACTGGGGAGAAGCTGTTGCCAGCGTTTTCGCGGCAGGCGCCTCCTCCACGGAAGCTATGGCGTTCAGCGCATTCTACGATTTCGGATTTATGGAGACACAGCTTCAGGGACATGTGAGACAAGGGGTCTTGATTATCGCGAAGTTCGATAGATTCAAAGACAACAGCGCGCGCTCAAATTATTTTTCTAAAGAATTTTTTTATTCACACGGAAGAGTGAAAACCGTTGTATAGGAAGCACCTGCCACGCTTCCCATGGTGAAAGACGCTGACACCGGAACCGCCAAATTTAAAGGGGGGAGAGTGTCCATCAGGTTCCATTGGAGCTTGTCTCAGGTTGGCGACAAATTCCGCAGAGCCAATGCTACCGCCGATATGAAGGGCTTATTCAGCCTGGAAACCCAGGCCAAATTTTGCCGCGCGGCTGAACAGAGTGGGATCGACTCCTTGCTGATGGCTTTTGGTTTTACCAGGCCCGATCCCATGGTGCTGTCGGCCGCTCTCGGCATGGAAACCAAACAAATCAAGTTCATGATTGCTTGCCGTCCCGGTGTCATATCTCCCACCGCATTTGTCCAGCAAATCAACACGATTTCCGCGCTTACCAACGGTCGCGTCCATATCAATATCGTCAGCGGTCATTCCCCCCATGAGCTTCGCTATTACGGAGACTCTCTTGGGCATGACCAAAGGTATGACCGCACAGATGAATTCCTGAGTGTTTGCCGGGCTTTCTGGCGACGCGATGGGGAAGTCAATTTCCGCGGCAAATATTACGAGATTCAAAACGGAAGATTGAATACGCCCTTTGTTTCCAGGGAGCGGACGGCGCCGGAGATTTTTTTGGGCGGCAACTCCGAACTGGCAGAACAGCTCGCGATTAAGCACGCCGACTGCCTTTGGCGCTTCGCCGACAGCCCGGAAAATTTGCGCTCTCGAATTCCGGAGATCACGCGCCACAGAATCGAGGTGGGATTGCTGGTCTCCATTTTGGTTAGACCGACCCATGAAGCTGCCGTTCATGATGCTTATGCGATGATCCGGTCTCTCACCGCCAAGCAACAATTTGGCAAGGAATTTGCCCAGCGGACCGATTCCGTGGCCTACCGGTCCACGCTGGAGCTGGCTGAAAGAAACCAATCGGACTGGCTTACGCCCTGGTTGTGGACCGGCGCTATTCCCTATTTGGGGTCCCCGGCCATCGCGCTGGTTGGGGGGCCAGAGGAAATCGCCTCCGCCATTCTGGAATACAAGAGCATTGGCATTTCGCAGTTTCTTTTCATGGGCTGGCCTGATCTGGAGGAAATGACGTATTTCGGCAGAGTGGTTCTGCCTCTGGTGCGAGAGAAAGAACAGGAACTCGCTGGTGTGGCGCAGGTGAGTGCTTAGAGGAGTCCTCATGGCAGTGGTGGGACGTGCAGAGCACGTTTTTAAAACAGAAAACAAATCGCTGCGGTTTCATTGGCGATTGCCTTATGCGGGCGAGACTGCACACATGGCAATGGCAGATCAAGCAACAGCATCTGCTATCGGCCTGCCCGATCCCAAAGCGCAAATCGGGTTCTGCCGGCACGCCGAAGAATGCGGCATCGATTCACTCTTAGTGGATTTTGGATTCGCCAAACCCGATCCGATGCTCTTGGCCGCGATCCTTGGACAGGCCACGGATAGAATCAAGTTCATACTTGCCTATCGGTCAGGGCTGTTCTCGCCCACCATGTTTGTCCAGCAAATCAATACTCTTTCCGCCCTGATCAACGGACGCATTCTCTTGAACATCGTAGCCGGTTATTCACCAGAAGAGCAGCGCGCATACGGCGATTTTCTCTCGCATGATGAGCGATATGAGCGGACGGAGGAATTTCTTGCCGTCTGCCGCTCGTTTTGGGATTCCAAGGGCGAGGTGAATTTCAGCGGCAAGCACTATCGGATCGAAAAGGGCAGTTTGAAAACTCCCTTTGTCTCCCCTGACCGATCGTCGCCTGAGATCATCGTGGGCGGGGGATCGGCCCCGGCCCAAAGACTTGCCTTGCGGCAAGGAACATGTTGGATGCAATTGGCCGACGCTCCAGAGAAGATACGAGGAACCATCTCTACAGTCGTTGAAAAAGGCGTAGAAGCAGGGTTGCGGCTGTGCATTATTGCCAGGCCCACACATGAGGAGGCCCTGGAAGCAGCTCACTCCCTCATCGACGGAGAACACCAAGCTAGGAAACGAGACGGACAAACAGCGTTCATCCAGAAAACTGATTCAGTGTCCTTCAAGGCGGCTTACCAACGCGGCGATATCGAGTGGCTGACGCCCCATCTATGGAGCGGCGCCGTGCGGTTCCAGGGGCCAACGGCTATTTCGCTTGTAGGCTCACCAGGCGAAATTGCTAGCGCCATTTTGGAATACAAAGAGATCGGAATATCGCAGTTCATTCTTTCCGGGTGGCCGAAGCTGGACGAGATGATTTACTTCGGGCAGGAAGTTTTGCCACTTGTCCGGCAAAGGGAGGCCGAGAGAGTTGCTCCAGACGAAGTGCAAAGCGCCGCGTCTGTGATGAATTGAAAGCGAGTTTCATATGCCTAAGGTTCTGTCACAAAATCAAATCCGCGAATACGAGCAAGATGGGATCATGTTCCCGATCCAGGTTCTCACCTCAGAAGAAGTTGAGCACACTCGGGTTGCCCTGGAAACCCTGAGGATCGCACTTGGAGGGCAAACAGACTCCCAGCGATTTAGGAACCTGCACCTGTTTCATCCCTGGGCCCGTGAGCTTGTTATGCATCCTCGCATCCTGGATGCCGTTGAAGATGTCATTGGACCGGACATTCTTGTCCATGGCACGGGTCTGTTTTGGAAGCTCCCGCGAGATCCCGGCTATGTCCCATGGCATCAAGATGGATACAATGCAAAACTGAGCGAACGGTACGTCACTGCGTGGCTAGCTCTCACTGATAGTTCTCTCGACAACGGCTGCCTGCGCGTAGTTCGAGGTTCTCACTGCCAAGGAATTTCTCCCCATGAGCTTACTTCAGTCTCTCCAGATAATATTGGCACGGGTGGGCTGGAGATTGCGCGCGAAGTAGAAGAGAGTGAAGCAACGGACATAGTTCTTGCCCCGGGAGAAATGTCGCTGCACCATGTGGCCATCGTCCATGGATCAAATCCCAATACTTCGGCCCGACCGCGGATTGGTTATGCAGTGCGATATGTGCCGCCCATCACACGGCAGAAACTTGACCATCACCCTGTCATCCTGGCACGAGGCCGTGATCGATTCGGCCATTTCCGCCGCCTGGAGGAGCCTCCTTCTCTTTCGCTCCGAGAGGCCATTGACGCACAGCAAGAGCTTATGAAGTGGTCGGCTGTGCGGACAATCGACAATCCCGTGCCTCTACCTGCCAGCACCCGTCTCCGCTGGCGAGAGCCCGGAAGTCCGGCAGCATGAACCGCTCAGGTGAGAGGCCATTATGCCTATATGGGAATAGCGCCGAGGGGCGCCCGGCAATGAATGACGGTTCTAAAGGGAGAAAAGAACACTCCGCGGCGCTGAGAGCGAGGTTTCAACATGCCTAAGGCTTTGTCACACAATCAAATCTGCGAATACGAGCAAGATGGCGTGGTTTTCCCAATAAAGGTCCTCACCGACGGAGAACTGGCGACTGCGCGGGCCGCTTTTGAAACACTAACGACGGCGCTTGGAGAACGCCCGGACTCCCGGCTACTTAGGCACCTTCACCTCTTTCATCGCTGGGCTCGAGACCTCGCCCAGCACCCTGGCGTGCTGGATGCCGTGGAGGATGTCATTGGGCCGGACATTCTTCTCCATTCCAGCACTGTTTTTTGCAAGCGACCGCGAGACCCCGGGTACGTCTCATGGCATCAGGACGGGTTCTATTCCGGCCTCAGCGACCTGCAGTATACGTCTGCTTGGCTGGCCCTCACCGACAGCTCTCCGGATAACGGTTGCATGCGGGTGGTCCGAGGCTCTCACCGCGCGGGAATCGTGGCCCACAATCGTGCTTCCATCTCTCCCGACAACTTTGTCACTATGGAGATTGCGTGTCGAGTAGAGGAGAGTGAAGCAACGGACGTGTATCTTGCCCCGGGAGAAATGTCCTTGCACCATGTGGCCATCGTTCACGGATCAAATCCTAACGCGTCGGACCGTCACCGAATCGGCTATGCAGTCCGCTATGTGTCGCCTGGAGTGCGCCAAAAGTTAGACCATTACCCGGTGATCCTGGCGCGCGGCCATGACCGTTTTGGTCATTACCGTTTGCTTGAGGAGCCTCCTTCCCTTTCGCTCCAGGAAGCCATTTGCGCGCAGCAGGAGCTTTTGAAGTGGGGGGCGGCTTCGCGGGCCACGGAGGAACAGGTTCCATTGCCGGCGAGCATCCATCTGCGATGGAGAGATCCCGGAAGTCCGGCAGCGTGAACCGGTCAAGTGAGAGGGCATGATGCTACATAGAAATCGCGCTCGGAGGCAAGTTACAGATGATTGATCGTTTGCAGGGGATCTCTCTTTCCCAAGACAAAAGAAGGCACGAATGGCTCGATGGCCCACATGAGGCATTTCGTACGCAAGCGCGACAAGGCATTTTCATGAGCATATCGATTTTCTGCTTTCACAACCAGCCCGTTGACGGATACTACTTCGAATTTGGCTGCCATAAAGCCCGTACCATGCGCCTGGCTTGGGATATCTTTCATTCGCTCTATGACTGGACCTACGTAGCATTTGACTCCTTTGAAGGGCTGCCGGAGATGGACGCGGCAGACAGCATGCCAGTCTGGAAAAAAGGCGCCCTGAAGACCAGCGAAACCGACTTCGTCAATCTGGTGACACAACACGGGATGCCCAGGGAAAAGCTCACGATCGTCAAAGGTTTTTATAATGAGTCTCTGACCCCGGCGCTCCGAGATAAATTGTTGCCGGAAAAAGCAGCAGTGGTTTACATAGACTGCGACCTTTGTTCCTCGACGGCCTGCGCGCTCAATTTCTCTAAAGATTTTTTCCAAAGAGGAACGGTGCTGGTCTTCGATGACTGGTTCTGTTTCTACGGGGACCCCGCAAAAGGGGAGCGGCGGGCCTTTGCCGAATTCCGGGAGCGCAATCCGGAGCTGATTTTTGAAGACTTCATTCAGACCAATGAAGCCAAGGCCTTTATTTACCTGGGAAAGAAGACTGAAAGCAAGGAGGTCACTTATGCAAGAACAAACGGAGGATAAGCAGTGGACCTGGAAACAGCTGATCGAAAGACTTCCTACTACAACTGAGCAGGTGAGTGCGGCAATTCGGCGTGCTCTGGAAACTCATGGCTACCTGCATCTGACGTGGCCGATGACAATGGAAAACTACGAGGCCATTGCAGGCCGAGTGGGTACCATCGTCCAAAAGAACGATGTCAAAGTTGACCTGGCGCAGGCCCAAAGGCAGGAGCAGGCCCGACGAATTAAAGGACGCGGAGGCATCTACAGCCCAGGCGCCCTCGGATTCCATACCGACCCCATCGCTGATCTGGTGTCCTGGTATTGCATGGAGCAAGACGAACACGGCGGCCCGATGATGATGCTTGACTTAGGGGATCTGGAGGAACATTTTTCGGCCGAGGAGCGGGAGATTTTAAGCAGGGTGGAACTGTTGTCACCTACGAAAAAGCCAGAAGCGGAGCAAGAAACACTTACTCCAACACCCTTGCTTACAAAGATAAATGGGAAATACAAGATCTACTATGCACCCTGGCTGCTGCGCGAATCTGAGGACGCGTCTATTCGCAAAATAGCGGAGAAGTTTGCCGCTTATGTGAAAAACAAAGAAGAGACACAGCTCATAGTTCTGCCCATCAAACCACATGACACCGTATTTCTCAATAATCATCGGATGCTGCACGGAAGAGGAGAGCTATCACAAACCAGCAAGAGGCACCTGGTGAGGTTCTATCTCCGGGCAGCTTAAACGCGACCCACGACGGGCAAGGTGGCCTAATGAGGCTCTTGTATTTTGTAGACCAATGGCCGAGTTTGTTCGAGCGTTATCTCTACCGTGAAATCCACTGGATGAGAGAGCGCGGCCACAGTGTGGCAGTCATTTCTTTGAACTGCATGCCTAATGGGTATAGAAGTGAAACCAAAGATTACATTGATCTTGCCGAATTTCAATTGGAAGACATTCCGGTCCTGCCGCTTGACTCACAGCAAATGACCATGGCCGCAATGGCGGCTGCAGCGCTTTCTTTTGCCCGCTTGCATGAAGCGCAATTCATCGACGCACATCTCGGGCGTGAGCCTGCTGAGCTGGCCTGCCGGCTACATCTCGCCAGCGGCATTCCTTATGCAGTGAGGCTGCGCGGCGGAGACGTCCATGGAAACCCTTCTCCGAAGTTGGCGGAAATTCTGCACTACGCGTCAGCCGTATGTCCCATGAGCCAGTTTCTCGCGGATGTTCTGACCGGTGCACGAACGTTGCCGAGAAAGCCGCAAGGAATTCCAGCCAAAGTGAATCGTGAAAAGCTGCACGTAGTCCCGAACAGTCTGTCTCGCCATTACCTTGCTGCCTTACCGGTTGCTCAAAGTGACGATATGCAATTGGTTGGCGCCATCGGACGAACAGTGCCCGACAAGCGTTTCCAGGACGTCATCGAAGCGGTCAGCAACCTGGTTCCTGAGTTTCCCGGAATGAAACTAAAGATTATTGGCGGCGGATGGACGACTGAAGAACTCCGGGCATTGGCTTCTCAGAGGGGCATCGAAGATCGCTTTGAAATCACAGGATTCCGGAGCTGGCGAGACGTTATGGCTCTTGCGGGTCAAATGCACATATACGTGCAATCCTCGGCCTACGAGGGCTGCAGTTTGTCCACAATCGAAGCCGGATTCCAGGGAATTCCGCTGGTGTTGACACGGACCGGCGCCAATGAACAATGCGTTGAAGAAGGCATCAATGGCTATCTCTTTACTGCCGGTGATGTAACCGGGTTGCGTGAGCATCTTAGATCATTATTGCGGGCGGGAGCGCGCAAAAGAGAACAAATGGGAAGAGCGAGCCTGGAAATCATGGGGGAAAGGTTCAGTGCGGAAAGAATCATGCCCATGATAGAAGGCATTTATCAGAATTCTCTCGAAAATGAGCGGCACTCCTGGCCCGTGAATTTGGCCAGCAGGAGTGATCCCGTGGAGGTAAATCCCAAGTGATTAAACGAACTGGCATTCACGGGAGCTAGCTGTTATGCGCATTCTATTGTCCTCGAATCACAGTTATCCGGCCGCCGGATCGTCGGGCAGTGGCGCCGCTCCGAGAGAGTTTCCCTCAGGCGCCGGCTTCGTCATTCACGACCTTGTGGCAAAAGGACTGGCCGAAGCCGGACATCAGGTTTTTTACCTGCTGCCGCGCGGAGCGGAGATGCCGCTGCCACCCGGAGTTACCTTGCTACGCGAACCGAGATTCGATGTAGATGTGGTACACACCATAACTTTCCGGGACTACGATCTTACCCGAGCCGTACGGCAGGCGGGCATACCCTGGGTTGTCACCTGTCATTCCGACCCTACGGATGATCCTACGGACGGCGGTCGGAGGATTGCCGATCCAATTGAGGACAACTGGATCTTTGTTTCACGCACTCTTGCGCATTCAGTGGGGAGAAGCAGGTACGTGGTGAACGGAATCGATCCGGAGGAATACCTGTTTTGTGAAACGCCGGATGATTACTTTTTGTTTATGGCAGCTCTTGAATTTTCGACACGGAAAGGTCTGGATGTAGCGCTCAATCTGGCCACGCGCCACAATCTTCGCTTAATCGTGGCTGGGACCGGCAAGACGGACCAGGTCATCGAGCAAACAGCCCGGCAGTGTCAGGCGGCAGGCGCGGAGTTCGTGGGAGATGTGCGCGGGATCATGAAGGCGCGTCTGCTGGCTCGGGCTCGCGCATTGCTCTTTCCAACCCAGGTAAACGAGGGATTTGGACTGGTCATGGTTGAAGCGCTGGTTTCGGGTACGCCCGTGATTGCCAGTTCAAATGGGGCCTGTGCCGAAATCGTAACCCCGGAAGCGGGCTTCGTGTGCCGCTCTGACCACGATTACGACAATGCCGTCCGCCATATTGGTGAAATTGAGCGGCGCTCCTGCCGCGAGAAGGCCAATCGGCAGTTTCACTATCGGCGCATGGTTGCGGATTACGTCCGGGAGTACTGCGCTGAGATCACATTGGACCTCAATCAGCGTTCTGAGAGGCAATCCTTGTCCGTGAGCGCGGCGAGCACCAGTGATTGCGCGGAGGCAGGCTCCAATGATTAAACGAATTGATCAATTGCCCGTAGTCCTCACTTCGTTTGCATTCAGAGAAGAATACTTCCCCGAGTTGGAAGGGATGGTGGCGAGCGTGAAGGAGCATCATCCGGACTGGTTCATTGTAACGGGCAAGGGGCCAGTTAAAGGATTCGAATTGCCAACTCTCGATGTGCAGTCGCCCTTAGGAACACAGCAATGGAGTTTGCCGGTTCCGCTCAATCTTGATGGCAGCTGGAATGATTGGCGCAAGATCACCAAAATGAAGGCCTGGTGGATCGCGCGAGTATGGCACTCTTTTGGCCATCTGGCAGGCGATTGCAAACGAATTCTGTGGATCGATGCTGACGCCTGGGTGAACGGTCCGCTGGAGATCGAACTTGATCCCGAGAGCGAAGTGATTGCGGGGGCCTGGGATAGTGATCCCCGCCAACCCGGATTTGAGGAAGTCATCTTGAGTGGTTTTCTTCTATTGCAGGGCTCCGGTTCGCGAACCGTCGAGGGCATCCTGAAACAATGGTCGGATATCTGTCTTGCCCACATACAGCATCTGCCGAATCCTCCTTTGGTTCCCGATGGAGATGGTGATCAGGAAGTCCTGAGTCAGATTCTAAAGCTTCATCCTTGCTCGAACGGGGACAGCATACTCATGGTGCTGGATCCCGATAAGTACTGCGCTTTTGTCGGTCGACACGGCGTTCCCTTGGCAGGAGCGGTGGTTGAACAATGGTTGCTTTCGAGAAAAATGAAGTGGCCCGAGCACCGGGAGCGGGAGTGGCCGCCGCCGGAAGATGCCCGCCGGAGACTTCGTGCCGCAGCATTGAATTGGCGAAATGAGGAAGTTAGTCAAATGAAGGCAGAACTTAGCATCGAACAGCCCGCCCCAGAAAATCAGCGCCAGGTTTGGTCGATTGGCATTTTTAGCGGAGAAACGCTCTCCGATTTGAAACCAATCCGTGGAATCAGAATGCCGGTAATCTCGGCAAAGGAGGTGAGTGATATTCCCGCGGAGTTCGTTGCCGATCCTTTCATGATCAAAGCAGACGGCGCCTGGCACATGTTTTTCGAAGTCATGAATGCCGAAAGAGACAAGGGTGAAATCGGATTGGCCACAAGCAAAAATGGACTCCAATGGGAGTATCAACGCATTGTTCTGCGTGAACCTTTTCATCTCTCGTATCCCTATGTGTTCTCCAATAACGGGGAATATTTCATGATTCCGGAGAGCTTTGAAGCTAAGGCGATGAGGCTTTACAGGGCTGACCCGTTTCCTGTCAGGTGGTCGTATGTGGCAACTCTATTGGACGGGCCCTGGGTGGATTCGTCAATTTTTTTCTTTGACGGCCGCTGGTGGGTGTTCACAAATCCGGTGGATCTGGACAATCGGGTGCTCGAACTGTTCTATGCTGATGCGATGAAGGGGCCGTGGCGGCGCCATGCTATGAGCCCATTGATTAGCGGCAATAATCGCATGGCAAGGGGTGGCGGAAGGGTAATTGTGCTCAATGATAAGCCAGTTCGATTTACTCAGGACTGTTTTCCAACTTACGGGACTAGCGTTCGGGCATTTGAGGTCTCGGTTTTGACCAAGTCCAGCTATGCCGAACGGGAACTGGAATCCAGTCCCATTCTGAGTGCCAGCAATGAGTTGTGGCGTCAGAATGGAATGCACCACATTGACCCGCACTATGTCGGTGGACGATGGTTCGCCTGTGTGGATGGTTGGCGGCTTGAAGACAAAACCCCCGTATTAACGAAGGGGAATGCTCAATGATTAAGAGAATAGCCCAATTGCCGGCTGTCCTGACATCGTTCGCTTACAGAGAGGACTATTTTCCCGAAATTGAGGCCATGCTGGCCACCGTAAAGGAACATCATCCCGATTGGAGCGTTGTCAGTGGCAAAGGGCCGGTCGCTGGATTCGAGCTTCCAACTCTGGAAGTCGAATCGCCGGCAGGTAAATTCCACTGGAGCCTGCCGGTTTCGCTCAATCCCGGCAGCGAGAAGGATGATTGGCGAAAAATCACCATGATGAAAGGCTGGTGGCTGGCCAGGCTCTGGCAAAACCTCAGCCTGCTTTCCAGTCCAACAGGTTCTCAACTCAACCGTATTATATGGCTGGACGCGGACTCGCGACTGAATGGCCCCCTGGATATCACCTTGGAACCCGAAGCCGAAATGATTGCAGGCGCCTGGTGCGATGACGATCAACAGGTCCCGGGTTATGCCCATATCCTTAGCGGCTTGCTGGTATTGCAAGGCAGCAGGCAGGGGGCGATCTCCGCCCTGTTAGATCAATGGTCTGCCGCGTGCCTCGAACGCATCCAGAATCTCTCCCCTGCCTCCGTGCCCTGGGGGGACGGCGACCAGGAAGTGCTGACGGAGATTTTACAGATCTTTCCCGGATCCAATAATGGCTACACCCTGCTCAAGCTTGAAGAGGAAAAATATACGAGCTGCCCGATGGTGCTGGACAAATTCATGCATCGGTCGTTAATAGACCACTGGGACATGGGCTCCCGCATGAAGATGCCTCAGGAGCAGCGTGACCCGGATTGGCCCCCCTCGGAAGAATTCAGGCGAACTGCAGTCATCGGCGCTCCTCTTCCGGGAATGCCTTGGGAATTGCGGCCTCGGCGGATCTATCGACTGCCGGCTGTTCTCACGTCCTTCGCTTACGGAGAAGAGTACTTTCCCGAAATTGAGAGCATGCTCGCTACCGTAAAGGAACATCATCCGGGTTGGAGTGTTGTCATTGGTAAAGGGCCGATCGCTGGATTCGAGCTCCCGACTCTGGAGGTCGAGTCGCCAGCAGGTAAATTCCACTGGAGCTTGCCAGTTTCGCTGAATCTCAGTAACGAGCAGGACGATTGGCGAAAAATCACAATGATGAAAGGCTGGTGGCTGGCCAAAGTCTGGCAGAATCTTAGCCTTCTTTGTGGTTCAGCGCATTCTCAACCCAACCGTGTTGTATGGCTGGATGCGGATGCGCGACTCAAAGGCCCCTTGGATGTCATTTTGGCGCCCCAAGCCGAAGTGATTGCAGGTGTCTGGTGTTATGACGACAACGACGTCCCTGGTGATGCCAATATCCGTAGTGGCCTGCTGCTATTGCAAGGCAGCAAGCAGGGGACAATCGCTGCTCTATTAGATCAATGGTCTGCCGCATGCCTTAATCGCATCCAGAATCTCCCGCCTGCCACCGTACCTTGGGGGGACGGCGACCAGGAAGTGTTGACTGAGATTTTAAAAACCTTTCCCGAATCCAATGGCGACTACACCTTGCTCCGGCTTGAAGAGGAAAAATATGGGAATTGCCCGATTTCAGGGGGCCAATTTATGCGCCAGTCGCTGATAAACCACTGGGACATGAGTACGCGCATGAAGAAACCCCCCGGGCAGCGTGACGGGAGTTGGCCCCCTGCGGAGGAATTCCGCCGAACCGCCGCCATCGGTACTCCGGTTCCCGGGCTGAAGTGGACGCCCCGGGAGAAGCGCCAGGAGCACAAATCACAGAGCGGAGATGAGAATACGCCATGAGTTGCAGAATAGATCAGGTGCCGGCTGTCCTGACATCCTTCGCTTACCGGGAGGAGTACTTTCCCGAAATTAAGGGCATGCTGGCCACCGTAAAGGAGCATCATCCCGGCTGGCCCATTGTCGTTGGTAGAGGACCAGTCTCGGGCTTCGAATTCCCGACTCTAGAGGTCGAATCACCCTTAGGTAAATTCCATTGGAGCCTGCCGGTTTTGCTCAATCTTGGCTGTGAGATGGATGATTGGCGAAAAATCACCATGATGAAAGGCTGGTGGCTGGCCAAGGTCTGGCAAAATCTTAGCCTGCTTTGCGCTTCAGCGGATCCTCAACTCAACCGTGTTGTATGGCTGGATGCGGATGCGCGACTCAACGGTCCCTTGGATATCACCTTGGAACCCGAAGCCGAAGTGATGGCAGCTCCCTGGTGTGTCGAGGACTGCGATGTCCCCGGATATGCGCATATCCTTAGCGGCATGCTGCTATTGCAGGGTAGCAAGCAGGGGACAATCGCCGCCATATTAGATCAATGGTCTGCCGCGTGCCTCAATCGCATCCAGGATCTCCCGCCGGCCACCGTACCCTGGGGAAACGGCGATCAAGAAGTGCTGACTGATATTTTAAGAAATTTTCCCGAATCCAATGGCGACTACACCTTCCTCAAGCTCGAAGAGGAAAAATATGGGAATTGCCCGATTGGACAGGACAAACTCACGCGCCGGTTAATTGACCACTGGGACATGGGTATGCGCATGAAGTTGCCGCCAGAGCAGCGAGAGGGGAGCTGGCCCCCTGCGGAAGAATACCGGCGAACCGCAGCCGTTGGTACTCCGATTCCGGAGCTGACGTGGACGCCCAGAGAGAAGGCCCAAAATCAAGGACCACGGAACGGAAATGAGAATACGCCATGACTTGCAGAATAGATCAACTGCCGGTTGTACTGACATCGTTCGCTTACCGGGAAGAGTACTTTCCCGAAATTGACGGCATGCTGGCGACCATCCGTGAACATCATCCCAACTGGCATGTTGTCTTCGGCAAAGGGCCTATCGCTGGCTTGGATCGTCCAACATTGGACATTCAATCTCCAAAGGGCAAGTCTCGTTGGACCTTGCCTGTCGCTTTTCAGCTTGAGGGAAGTGAAAACGACTGGTTCCGGATCGTGTGGATGAAAGCGTGGTGGATGGCTCAGGTCTGGCATCAGTTTGGAGATGCTGGAGGCACAGGCGTCAGCCGCATAGTTTGGCTGGATGCAGATGCGCGTCTCAATGGTCCGCTGGATATTTTGCTGGACCCGGAAAAAGAAACAGTCGCAGGCCCCTGGCCAGGAGCAAATGGAACCATGGACGACCACATCACCAGCGGTTTTTTGGTTTTTCAGGGAAGAAAAGGCGGAGTTATAGAGTCGATCATCAATCAGTGGTCAACAAAGTGTTTGAGCCATATCTGCAATCCACCGCCTCCCTCGCCGCTCTGGCAGTTCGGCGAAGGAGATCAAGAAGTTCTGACTATGGTACTCCGGTCTGAGATGGAGCGTTCGCAGTTCACGCTCTGCAAGCTGGACTATGACAAATATTGTGGATTGCCGGCCGATGAAACTTTCGAACCCGAACCCGGAGCCTTGATTCATCAATGGATGATGAATGAAAAAATGAGATTTCCAGAAGATCGGAGCCGTGACTGGCCGCCTCCGGAACATGCCCGTCGCAAAGTTGTCTCCAACTGAATAGCTCGGGGGTTCGGGCGTGGACAAATCATTTCAGTGTATTACCCGAATGGCAGAACGAGATGAAGGGTATTCCGTGATCACTAGAGTAGACAAACTTCCAACCGTATTGACTTCGTTTGGCTATAGGAGCGAATACATCGGCGAACTGGAAGGAATGATTCCAACCGTACGAGAGCACCATCCAGACTGGCCGATCGTGGTTGGCAGGGGGCATGTACCAGGTTTTGAGATGCCAACTCTCGAGGTTGAGTCTCCCTCAGGGAAATGTCATTGGAGTTTACCCATTCCCCTCAACCTGGATGGGAGCATAGAAGCCAGCGAGAAAGACTGGGCCAAGATCGCCCTGATGAAACCTTGGTGGATAGCCGAGGTCTGGCGCAATCTCAAAAAATTCATTTGCTCGCCAGTTAATCGGCTAGTGTGGTTGGACGCCGATGCTCGCTTGAACGGCCCGCTAGATATAGAGCTTGATCCTCATGCGGAGATCATTGCGGGTCCATGGTTTGCCGGCCAGGACGTCCTGCCTGAGCGGGAGCATATTTGCGGCGGTTTCTTACTGTTCCAAGGCAAAGCTGGTGGAATCGTGGAAACCCTTGTGAGCCAATGGTCGCAACAATGTACCAGCTACATACAAAATTTGCCCCCCGCGCCTCCGCCTGGCGATCCCAGCAAGGCCCGCGATGACGACCAAAAAGTGCTGACTGACTTGCTCAAGGGCGCCACTGACTCACATCTGCTCTGGCTCAAGTTGGACTGGCAAAAATATTGCGGTGTGCCGGATGACGAAACTGAGCTTCCCAGAGAGAACGCTTTGATCGATCAGTGGATGATGAACGTGAAGATGAGATTACCGGAAGATCGCGACCTTGACTGGCCTCCACCGGAGGAGGCAAGACGCCGCCACATCAAAGATGCGGTTTAATAACAGCTTGTAGAACCATGCATCACTTTGACATTGAGCAAGTAGCTGCTGTTAAGACATAAGGGCAGCGCCAGGTGCAATTAGCAATGGGTGTAACCGTAAATAAAAAGTTTTATGACGCTCTGACCGGCGACGCTGCCATGATGACGGATCATACTCTCTTTGCTGCTGAAGAAGCTATTCTCTCATCAGTTAAAGACGCAATCAGGGGCAAGGCCATATTGGAAATAGGCGCTGGAAGCGGCCGGGTTACGCCTCACCTGCAAGCCTTGACCAGGCATTATGTTGGCTTTGACTACTCGCCGGCAATGATCGAGGCGGCTAAAGCCCTATGTCCTGACGTGCCATTATTTATCCATGACGCCACTGACATGTCAGCCTTCCAGACCGGCGAATTTGATGCCGTCTTTTTTTGCTGGAATGGAATAGATGAAGTAACGCCACCGGACAGAGTCCATATCTTGCATGAAGTCTATCGGCTGCTCAAGGCTAACGGCATCTTTGTCTTTTCCTCGCATAATCTGGATTGGAACGGCATACCATCCTATGCATTTCCCGAATTCTCATACTCTTCATCTCTTCATACCTATATCCTGGACACTTTTCTGGGCCTGGTAGCTTATACCGTCACCGCGCTCAAGTATCTATTCAGCAAATTACCATCCAAAGGACAAGCAGCACTCTGGGAATACGAGAACAGCCCGAAGCGCCTGCTGGTCCCGAGGATCTACATAAGACCTGCGGCCCAGATAAAGCAATTATATCTGGCCGGCTTTCAGCATGTCGAAGCAATCGCCAGCGATGGTACTGCCTTGACAGGCCAACATTATGATGAAGATTACTTTGTGTACTATGTAGCCAAAAAAGAAGAATTGATGTAATACCAGCGATTTGCTACTAGAGGTTCTGATGTCTGCAAGGGTTCCTAGTAATGACAGTCAGGGTCGGCCCAGCTCTATTGATTATCAGGTACTGACGGAGCTGCACGACATTGGGGCGATAGCGTCTAGCTGGGATAGGCTGCTGGTACGATCCTGCTGCAATCGAGCGCTCAGTTGTTCACAATGGTATCTGGCGACCCCGAGTCTTGTTCCTGAATACGAGCCTGTAGTGTTCACAGCATGGCGTGACCACGTCCTCGCGGGAATCCTGCCACTGTGGCTCAATGGAGAGGGCGATGCTGGTTTTCCTGATGACTTCAGCGACCAACTGGATATAATCGCGGCTGATGGCGATCTGGATATTTTTGCAGGCCTGCTCTGTTGTGCCATTAAAGGCATCGGAAGATATCACAGGCTGATGCTCAGCAATATAAGGGCTGATTCCAACTGTGTTCAGGGCGCACAGATTCTGGGCTTCGGTGAGATTATAAAAACGTCTTTTGGGCCAGATAGATCATTGACTTATGCGGTTCTTGATCTAGAGCCCGGATATGACAGCTATAGACGGAGGTTAAGCCACAATTTTCGCCATGCATTAAGCAGAGGCTGGAATAAACTGCATCGCAATGGGATTGTTGTAAACGAACTGAAGCCGGATAGCTTGGAGCCTGCGCGGCTCCCGGAAGTGTTCTTGACCCTACACTTCAGCCGCTTCGGTCAGTCTTCTGATTTCCAATCGGAGTGTCCCACCGATCTATGGATGAATAGACTGTTTCCTATACTGTTCGCTGAACGGCGAATGCGAGTGTTTGCCATGTTAGATGGAGCTCGAATTCTGGGCATCCATCTGGCAATGGTAGGCAAAAGAGGATTATATGGCTGGAACTGTGGATTCTTGCCGGAAGCTTCAAAACTGTCTCCGGGAAGACTGCTAATTGATTACGTAGTGCGGCAGTCATGCCTGGAAGGCCTGAAGGAGTATGACTTTGGCTGGTTCGGCCAACCCTATAAGCATAACTGGAGGCCAAGCACGCGGGCTGTTGGAGAGCTTGCGTTCCTCGCAGGATGGGATCTCGCCGAACAGCTTCAGAGGAATTAATTGAGATTCCGAGCAGTTAATGATTTGCAGTATCCGAAAAGGGACTTTAAATGAGTGATGCTTACAATCTTCGTATTTATTCCAGTAGCACGATGGGAGCTACTCCTTCTCTTACGCCGGAGTTAGATCAGGTACAGTATAAGATATATTCTGATTTGGCCGAAATCAGAGGACTCTCCCAACAGTGGGAGAACTTGGTGGCAACGTCACCGTGCAACAAAGCATTTGCTTCTCTCGAATGGTATATTGCAACCTACTATATTGATGGTTCGGCCGAGCCATATGTGATTGCGGCCGTCCGAGGCTCTGAAATGGCCGGCATTTTGCCGCTCGTGCTGGATCGAGAGACCGGAGAGGCCATGTTTCCCGACTATGGCAGTGATTACAACGATGTTCTGCTTCGAGTCGAAAATCCCGCGCTAGGGGCTGATTTGCTCAGGTATGCGATATCAGTCGAAACTCCCTGCCGGCATCTGCAACTGTCTAAACTGAGGCCGGATTCAAACTGCCTCGCGGCTCTACACTTGCTCAAAGACGAGCCTGGCATCGAGTGCCGATTCAGTGAAATGGATGCTTGTTCC
>DATDGH010000847.1:0-1951 GCA_036522215.1 Candidatus Angelobacter sp.
GTAGTACACGTCGGCCGGAGTCACGTTGCCGATGGCCTCGTGATAGCGGCGATGGTTGTAATAATCGATGAAGTCCTGCATGGTGCGACGCAGTTCGTCCGGGCTGGTGTAGACCAACTTTTCCAGCCTACGATCAGCCTCGACCCAAGTAGCGCAAGGCTTTGACCCCCACCGCTTAGCGGTGATGGACCGCATGGATGGCGAGGTCTAGCGATGCCGTATTACAGGCATTTCGTCTTCCACCGGAGGAAAGCAAAGCTGTCCCCCGTTGTTGGCTGTTTCAGCTTGCTGATGTCTTTTTGGCCGGATCTATGCCTTGAACCTTGACGGCGAGCCTTCCCTGTTTTGGCAGTCACTGTTTTGGCAGTCACTGTTTTGGCATGCCCGTTTGGGCCAATGTCCGTGATGGGTGAAGAAATCCAGTTCTTCACCACTTCGGCGCATCCATTCATGCTCATGTTCTTGCCACAGCCTCAGCAGGCTCTTGTGGTCGAGCTTGTCCAACGGACTTGTCCCCGGCGGCGGCCCTGGCGCCTCGGGAGGCCGCCCTGTCACAACCCAGACTTCAAGTTGCTCGTCAGTTAGACTCTCAAGGAACCGTTAGTCACGCAGCCAACATCGAAGTCGCCATCCAAGTTCCAGCCGCTTGACCCGGTTCCTAAACGTTGCCATCGCGATCCCTTCTTGGGCCCCGTCGAGTTATCGAACTCGTCCCGGTTTCGGTATATCCCCTTGGCTTCGAACATCTGCGGTCGCGGAATCCTGCGCCTGAGCGTTCCCATGTTCCTCCCGCGACATGGCCTCACTCAGTTCTTCCAGCCGCTCCTCCAGGTCGGACATCTCAAGAGCCCGCAGATAGCTCGCGCCTAGATAGCCGAGCACATTGGCAATTTTCGGATCCAGCTTTCCGGCACGGATTTTAATGATCGACTCGGCCAGAAGGTCGCGCAGTTCGGCAGCACTCTTCGGTGTGGCAAATTGCTTTAGACCCTCGGGGTGATAAACGGTTCGCCGGCGACCACCCTTGGCTCCAAGTGCAGCCGCCCTGCCGGGATCCGCATGCAGTGCGCAATACTTCTTGTCGGCAAGTGCATGCGCTCCACATCGCTTACCCCCTCGCTTTGTCTTTTGACACTGCATCCTAACCTCCTCTTGTGGAATCAACCGCATGTAGTGCTCGTGGTGGTTGCGTCGCCACTCAGGGCGGAAGGCAGGTGATTGTCTCCACGATCACCGGCGCTCAGGCTGGCACCCGCTGTCGTTGAAGTCCAGGTTGGAACCAACGTCATGATCTACAACTTGCCACAAACCGTAAAACACATGCGGAACCTTTTCTCTTGAATTGTGAAGGTCTCAAAAGTCGGCCCATGATTCCAGCCCATGATTGCTCCCGCTTGCACGTATTTGCAGGTATTTGGCAGTCTCCCGCAAACCTGTAAGTTGTTGAAGGTTCGGGTGGATCTAGGTCTGAAAAGGCTGGCGTCGGCCATTCAACTGCGTCGCTCGTCGTCTGCTTTCAACGACTTAGCGTGTCGTCAACTTCGGTATGGCTCCAATTGGCTCCAAAATGAATTGGAAGGCTAACCTTATTGATATACCGATCGGCGAGGCAGGATGCGTGTGGTCGCGGCCTCACCCGAAACTCTCCGCAAATTTGTGACAATGGTGTAACCGATTTCTGAATTTGAATCGAATTTCATCCACCTTAGAATCGGTAGCACATAGGCTGCTTGCGCCTTGGGAGCGCCCTTCTGGGCGAGTTGAAGGCTCCGACTCAGCTTGGTATCAGAGTTATATCGTATAACGACATAGTGTCGGGTCTCTTCGGCACTTTGGTAGCAAATTGGTAGCAAATATGCCTAAAACTGCCTACTTGGAACGCTGGGAAGTCGCTGAAACCATTGATTTGGTTAAGTTAGCGTTCCATCAGTAGGTTGAAGGTTCGATTCCT
>DATDGH010000848.1:0-4320 GCA_036522215.1 Candidatus Angelobacter sp.
AGTCAAGCGCCCAGCCTCTCCCCCGCATGGGACAACAGGAATGAAGGATGGTGAGTGATTTATGAGTCTACGGTCTTTTATCGGCAAGCAGTTCATTGATGTCATTGACTGGACGGAGCCCGGAGACGGCATCCTGGCCTACCGCTATCCCATGCAGGATCGCGAGATCCAGAACGGCGGCCAGCTTACGGTGCGCGATTCGCAACTGGCGCTGTTCGTGAATGAAGGCAAGATTGCCGACCAGTTTGCTCCCGGTCTCTACCGGCTCACCACCAATACGCTGCCCATCCTCACCTATCTGCGCAATTGGGACAAAGCGTTTCAATCGCCGTTCAAGTCGGACGTCTATTACTTCTCCACGCGCATGCAGACAGACCAGCACTGGGGAACGCAGAATCCCATTACTGTGCGCGACAAGGAATTTGGCGCGGTGCGCCTGCGCGCTTTCGGAATTTATGCGTACCACCTGGCTGATCCCAAAGTTTTCTACGAAAAGATCAGCGGCACGCGCGAGCAATACATGGTGAGCGACCTGGAAGGCCAGTTGCGCGAAGCCATCATAGGCATTCTGTCCAACACCTTCGCCCAGAGCAACGTGCCCTTCCTGGACATGGCCGCCAATCAGACACAGCTTGCCACCCAGGCGACCGAATTGCTCAAACCGGTATTCTCCAACCTTGGCCTCGCGCTGGATACGTTTGTTGTCGAGAACCTGTCTCTGCCGGATGAGCTGCAAAAGATTCTGGACCAGCGCATCAGCATGAACATGATTGGCGATATGAACCGCTACACCCAATTTCAGGTAGCGCAATCCATGCCGATAGCCGCCGCAAACCAGGGCAGCGGAGGGGCGGGACTTGGCGCCGGACTGGGCGTGGGCATGGGCATGGCTCAAACCATGATGAACAGCATGAAGCCCGCAACCAGCAGCCCGGAGCCGGCGCCCACGGCTGCCACGCCTGCGGCGGCGGCCGCTGCAGGGAGTAAGTTCTGCATGGAGTGCGGCAAGCCCATGCCGGCAGCCGGAAAATTCTGCCCAGCCTGCGGACAAGCCCAGCCATCGTGATCGTTGTGCGAGCGATTCCAGAGAAATTCGCTCTTGGGAATCAGTGGATACTCAAATGCATCGAGGTGTTGGGTTTTTCTTCCGATGACCGGGGTCCCCGACACGCGCTTCGTGTGGCGGGGTGGTGGTGACCCGATGCACCGATGACCCGATGACCCGATTGCCAACACGACCAAAACGCAGGACAGCAGTTAGAGACCTTTATGAACTACGCCCTCGGCGTAGCGACCCTGCTGAATGCTTACCGGTTGTATAACACCAGAACCACGATGATGATGGCGAGAATCGCCAGCGTCAGGAACCCGATCTTCCACGGACTATAAGGTCGCTCGCCTTCTACATCCCCAGTCCGCGCGTTGACCACTACATGGTAGACCTTGCCTTGAAACTGGTAAGCACCAATCCACACCGGCAACAGGAGATGCAGGAAAAAGACATTGGAGTAAACGGTACTGATGGTGGTAACGCGCTGCTCGTCACCGCCAATGCCCCGCCGGGCCTGCCGGTCAATTTCATTCGCCACCATGACTTTGGCTTCCTCAAAGCCCTGATCCAGTTCAAGTTGGTAGCGCTGAGCGCGGAAGCCGGCCAGGTAAGCCGGTTCGTATCCGCATAGAGCATTCAAGTCCCAGGGCTGGAGCTTGTTCAGTCTTTGCTCCGGCACTGCCTTGGTGGCGGGAACCAGCACATTGTTGAAATCCTCAGTGACTGTGCCGGAGACCGAATACCAGCGCGTATGCAGTACTTCGCGACTGCCTCCCCGTCCGTCAGGCTCGCTGACATAGTAATGCTCGCCGCGTTCGCCGATGTAGTTGCTATGGGTATGGAAGTAATAGTCCCAGAAAGGCAGGTAAACTCCATTGATTCCCTCGGGCCGCGCCAAACGGTGCAGAGCACTGGGGGCAAACCAACGCGAGGCCAGCCACGTCTGAAGCTGCGTAAGCGCGCCTTGCTTGTTGACCTTCGCCGGCAATACACCGTCCGGTGCGATCAGCGGATCGGCAGCCTTAGGCTGGGCCACAATGGCCGTTCCGCAGAAGGAACAGACGCCTGCCACTTCCGGAGGTTCAAAGGCGACAACGCTGCCGCATCCAGAGCACGTCACCTGCAGCGCTTTGGCCGTGATGGGCTGGAGTGCATGTCCGGCGACTGCACCGGTAAACTCATGCGCTTTGACAGCGGAACCGGCAATCAGTGCTTGCGTGTTCCCGCAATGTGGACACTTGAGTTGTCCGGTCTCCGGGCTGAACTGCATTCCTGCTCCACAACCAGAGCAGGCAAATTGTTCCTTAACTGCGGCTTCAGGCATGGTCAGGCTCTTAATATATTCTGGAAGGCATTCAATCTTATCATCAAGAACTTTTCCGGATAACGTCATCCATGTGCATACCGATATTTCTAACTTCGGGGAGATGGCCGCAAGCCGGCTTCACGGTCTTGCCGGTTCGATGTTGACGGCGATGTTCCGCCACTTTCCCTGGCGGAAGCGCAGCACGCTTAATGCTGCGCGAGTCACGTGGCCGAGAACGATGGCCAGCCAGATATCGCCGGGCTGCAGGCCACGCAGCGCCTGGAAGCAAGCGCATAAACCAATAGGAATAGCGATCTGCGAGACAAGCGAGATATAGAGCGGGCTGCGCGTATCGCCGGTGCCCTGCAGGCCACCGGTGTAGCTGAGCGCCACGGTAATGAAGAAACCAGAAACGCTCAGGTAGCGGAGCAATTGTTGTCCGATGTGCGCTACCAGCGGCTCCGTCATGCCGAAGATCCCGAGCAGATACTGCGGGATGATGAGAAACAAGAGGCCTATGATCGCAGCCACCACGAGGCCGATTCGCGAAGCAACGGCTACACCGTGCATGGCGCGTTCCGGATTACCTGCGCCGAGGTTCTGTCCAGCAACCGTCGCAGAAGCCCCCATCAATCCCACGGAGGTCCAGGTGATCAACGAGAACAACTCGGTATAGCCCACAGCGTACGCTGCCTGGGCGGCGGCGCTGTGTTGCAGTGAGCCGACGAACCGCAGTAGCAGCACGCCGGCGATGTTCATGGCAATGCCCTGAACGCCCGTTGGCAAGCCAAAACGGAACAATGATCGGACAACGACCCAGTCGGGGCGCAGATCCATGCCGCGATGAAATTGAATCACCGATCGGGGTGCGAAAAGCATGCGCACACCATAGATGGCGACAATCGTGCTGCTGGTAATGGTGCCCAGGGCGGCGCCCAACGGGCCCAGCTTGGGGATCAGGATGACATTGAACACGATGGTGAGGACCGTCATGGTGACGCCGAGCCGCAGCGGAGTGCGCGCATCGCCGGCGGCGCGAAACGCGCCGCTCAGCATGAAGAACATCATCAGGCCGAAGATGCCGACAAACATGGCGCGCAGAAACGGAAGAGCTAATTTCTGGACTTCAGGTGAAGCGTTGACCAGACGCAGCAGTGCCGGAGAAGCAACGAACCCGATAGCTGCCATCATGGCCGACAGCACAAAGGCGGTAAGAAAGGCCTGATAGACGACGCGGTTTACCTTTTCGGGTTGGTTCGCGCCCGCAAACCGCGCGACCAGGACTCCCATTCCCGTGAATAGCGAGCTGATGAAGACGATAACCACGAGGATGATCTGCCAACTGGCTCCGATGGCCGCATTGGCAGCGTAGCCTACAAAGTGGCCTACCATCACATGGTCGATGATGCCCTGCAGCCCAGCGATGATGTTCTGCAACATTGTCGGCCATGCCAGACGCCACACGGCCGGACCGATAGCCCCTTCGACGATCGATCGGTCGAACTTCTGCGCTGGGATCCGTTGGGCGCCGGGCCGAGCTACCTCACCGGTAGCGCTCATGAACCATCCCCCGACTCCCGTGATGTTAGTTTTTCCTGGAACAAAGATGCCTTTCCGAATTCTGTAATCTTCAGATTATCTGATCATTCTAAAGATGCAAAAACTCTATGGGCCAGAATGCCGTCGCCCGATGCCCGGCCACCAGAAAAATGAAGATTATGCAATTGGCTGTACAAATACCTGGAGCGCAAGGAAGCTGCGGGGCGTAGCCTACGTACTGGCTAATACCGGCTACGTCCCTCGATTTTCGTACGCGGGCTTGGGCTTGAATACGCAGGACCGGAAATCCACGAATTTTGCCGCAGTGTGGACTGTAGGAACCAAAATAGGGAGCAGGTCACAGGGGACAGGCTAGAGGGGAAAGAAAAAAGTGAACTGCAGATTCCTAAAACTTCTAAAAACC
>DATDGH010000849.1:0-5635 GCA_036522215.1 Candidatus Angelobacter sp.
AGAGAGATGCTCCCTTTTGAATTTTCCTTACAGCTTGCGACGAGTGACGTTTCTCTTTCGAAACCGAGGCTTGCCGGTTTTAACCACCAATCAGGGCCATAAACTTATGCCCTGTCAAACCCGGGGGCTGACTACTTGCAGATCAGGGACAAGATTTTGATGACAGCGGTAAAGTTAACAGTCTGATTCATGGCCTGTCAATGCTCGAATGGATGCGACCTGATGACGAAGGTTTCTAGACTGTGCCCTGAAAACAGGTCAATTACCGCCATGAACTTTCGGTCACGGTGGTCCTATGTTTAAGATTGAAGCTGCTTGCTGCCAGAAAGACAATTCATCGAGCGCATCCGCAAGCTGGTTGCAAAAGGAAAGCGTGCCGGCGTCGTGCGTGGCATTGGCGACGATTGCGCGGTGCTGCAGGTCCGCCCGGGCTCGCAGTTGCTGGTGACGACAGACCTTTGCCTAGAGGGCGTGCACTTTCGCCGGGAATGGCACCCGGCGCGCAGTGTTGGTCACCGCTGCCTGGCCCGTGGACTCAGCGACATTGCAGCGATGGGTGGGGAGCCGGTTGCCTGCTTCCTTTCATTAGGGGCCCCGTCTCAACTGGAAAAAAAATGGGTGGATGAATTTCTACGAGGCCTCCTTCGCCTTGCCCGCCAATTTCACGTTTCCCTGGCTGGTGGTGACACCTCGAGCGCACCAAAGATCATGGCTGACATCGTGCTGCTGGGCGCCGTTCCGGCTGGCGAAGCGGTGCTGCGTTCCGGGGCCCAACCTGGAGATTGCATCTACGTCACCGGACACTTGGGGGGCTCGGCCGCGGTCCTGAAATCGTTTAATAGCAAGAAAACAATTTCTGCCGGCGCCGCGCGCAGGCATTCCTACCCCGTTCCGCGAGTGAACCTGGGAAAGTGGCTTCGGCAAAAAAAAATCTCCAACGCCATGATTGACTTGAGCGACGGCCTCTCAGTTGATTTGGCCCACCTGTGCCAGGAGAGTGGGGTGTCGGCAGTTGTAGATGAGAGTGCAATCCCCATCGCCAGCGGATCAACTCTGGATTTGGCCCTGCACGGAGGAGAAGATTACGAATTGCTGTTTACGGCGCCAGCTCGGGTCAAGTTGCTGGACAAAATTGCCGGCATCCCGATCACGATGATTGGCAAGATCGGGGCCAGATCGCCGGGCCGATTGGCTGTACAAATCCAAGACAAGACGGGCCGCACAAAAACACTCAAGCCTGAAGGGTGGCAGCATTTCGCAAAAAAGTGATTGGCCGCCTAAGCAGGCTCAAGCTACAATCCTAAAAAAACTAACGAGCAAGGAGTGTTATGAGCACCAGCGTACCTCCCATATCCTCGGAAGCTGTTCCTGCATCCCTTTCAGAACCGCAGCGAATCATTAACACCTTTGTCGCACCCTCAAAGACTTTTGCGGACATTCGCCGCAATGCCAGTTGGTGGGTGCCTTGGCTGCTTCTGGGTATTATCGGACTCGCTGTTGGTATGCTAGTAGGAAAGAAAGTCAACTGGGAACAAGTGGTCAGGGAGCAGATGGAGAATGGTCCCCGCGCCTCCCAATTTGAAAGCGCTTCCAAGGAGCAACAGGACCAGCAGGTAGCCCTTGGCGTCAAGATAGGCAAGGCCCTCGTCTACGCCGCGCCCATTTTTAGCCTGATTGGCGGACTGATTGTGGCAGCCATTCTGATGGCAGCTTTCAATTTTGGTTTTGAAGCATCTGTCCCCTACACGCGTAGCCTGGCCATAGTGTTTTACGGCTGGCTTCCAGGGATCGTTCACGCGCTGCTAATACTTCTAATCGTCCTGCTGAAGCCGGCTCTGGAAGGTGTAAATCTTGCCAATCCAGTGGCAACAAACCTGGCTTACTTCATGGACAAGGCCAGCTCTTCCAAGTTTCTTTACGGTATGGCCGGTGCAGTGGACGTGATTACCATCTGGTGCATTGTTCTTATTGGTATCGGCTTCGCTGTGAATGCGGCGCCAAAGAAGCTTTCGCGAGGCGCCGCCATATCTACGATTGTTGTGCTCTTTCTGATATACAAGCTTGCGCTTTCAGCGCTGGGATGGGTGTAGAAAGTTAAACCCCTGATTTTTCTCATTTCGAAGAGCGAAAACGCCCAATCGGTGGTTAACCCTGAAGAAACCTGCTGTTTATGTTCTAATAACTAGACCACTGTAATGTCTTCGGCAAAAACTCAATTTCGGCGGCGGCTTCTGGCCACCAGACGCAAATTGCGCGAGCTGCGGATGATTGCCAAGGGGCTGCTTTCGACCAGCCATCCCGTACAGGCGCAGATTATTCCCATGCGCCGATGTAATCTGTCCTGCACCTATTGCAGTGAATACGACGACTTCTCCGATCCAGTGCCGGTTGAGGAGATGCACCGCCGGGTGGACAAGCTGGCGGAGTTGGGCACCACATTGATCGTGATCAGCGGGGGCGAACCGCTGCTGCATCCGGGCCTGGATGACATCATCCTGCGCATCCGCTCCCAGGGAATGATTGCCGGCTTGATCACCAATGGATACCTGCTGGTTCCTGAACGCATTCAGCGCCTGAACCGAGCTCGTCTGGACCACCTGCAAATCTCTATTGATAACGTGATGCCGGATGATGTTTCCAACAAATCCCTGAAAGTGCTGGACAAGAAACTTCACTGGCTGCAGGAGCATGCGGACTTTCATGTAAATATCAATTCGGTAATCGGCGCCGGAGTCCGGAAGCAGGAAGATGCGCTCACCGTGGCCCGGCGCGCGCTTGATCTGGGGTTCAGCTCCACCGTGGGAATCATCCACGACGATAGCGGACAGTTGAAACCCTTATCGGCAGAGGCGCAGGCCGTATTTCATGAGATCAGAAAACTGAGCAAGCTGAGTTATGCCCGGCTCAACGGCTTCCAGGAGAACATCGCGCTGGGGCTGCCGAATCAGTGGCGCTGCCGCGCAGGTTCGCGCTTTCTCTACATCTGCGAGCATGGCCTGGTGCACTATTGTTCGCAGCAGCGTGGCTTCCCTGGCATACCGCTGGCGGAGTACACGCGCGAAGACATCCGCCGCGAGTTTCGTACGGAAAAATCGTGCGCGCCCAATTGCACCGTTTCCTGCGTGCATCAGACCTCACTTATGGATTTTTGGCGAGCTCCACAAAAGAGTAAGTCCCACGCGATTGTGGGTACGGGCTGCGAATGTGTCCCCGGAAGCCAGGACGCGTTGGTCCAGATCGAGGCCGGTGATTCTCTCGCTGCCCAGTCGAACTGAACTCGCTTCATTAATAAAATCCATCCGGCCACACGCTACATCGAATCTGGAGAATCAGGACGCTCACTTGCGCTGCTGGTCCAACCCAAGGGTACACGCGTCCCGATGAATCTTAAGGAGAAAGCAGGCATGGAATCCCAGGCTTCCACCGCAGTAAGTAACCACGGCACAATTCCTGCGTCGGAGGCCAAAAAGCTGACCGGCTACCAACTCATCAAGGGAATCATGGACGGCCTGTTTCCCGTTCCGCCCATCAGCAAGGTGCTTAATTTTCGGCTGGCGGAGATCGAGCCCGGACGCGCCGTCTTTATCGGCGAGCCGTCAATTGAGTACTACAACCCAATCGGCTCTGTGCATGGAGGATATGCGGCCACCCTGCTGGACTCCTGCATGGGGTGCGCGGTGCATACCACCCTGCCGGCCGGAGTCGGATATACCACGCTGGAGATCAAGATCAATTTTGTCCGCGCCATTCTGGAAGATAGCGGGCCATTGACGGCCGAAGGCAAGGTGATCTCCGTGGGAAAGAGAATAGGAACTGCAGAGGGGCGTATCTTTGACACCCAAAACCGGCTGTATGCCCACGGAACAACAACCTGCCTGATCTTTCCGTTGTGAAGGGGCACCATCTGGGCCGGCCAAACTGCTTATAAGCGATTCCAGGTGGAGGGTGGTTAAAGGACGTGCGCCAGTTTTTGGTGGTAATTTTCGCCGTAGCCCTGGCTGAGCTGGATAGCGGAGGTCTTGATCTGTTCGTAATAAGAAAGTAGTTCCACGCTACCCATCCTCGGCAGCGATGCAAAACTCGGCGGAGCGCTGAAGGGAAGCACAGCCATCTTCACCATCCAGTAATGGATCCTCATTCTCACTGCCACCGCACAGATACGGCATTGAGCGCAGGCTATGGTCAGGTCCAGGCTGGCGCGCCGGACGTCCCGGTCCTGGGTGCTCCGGCTTCGGCTGCGCTCATATTTGCCCCACTCCTGGAAGACCTTGGCGTTGTGGGCCAAATCTCTCACATATTGCAGCGCCAGGTGGCAGCGTTTCAATTGAGATCGCTTGAATTCCTGGCGCGATGATTTGAGCCGCAAGTAGCTTTCGGTTGCAGGATCCAGCAGCGTCTTCACTTCCTCAAGGTTGATGCTTCTGAGGTACGGGATCACATCATTTGCGGTGCGTTCAGAGAAGCGGTAAATCCATTCATAGAGGAATACAGCAACCAGGAGGGTCAGAACTCCAAGCAGAATCGCAAATGGCACGAACGATTCAAGATTCATTGGATTTCCCGAAAAAGCCTTTCAATATGCGGGTATATTGCGTGACCTCTTCCGCCATCTGCTGCGGTGACAATGGAGGGGGCCATTGGTCCTCGTCAGCTTCCGGCCTGAGAAAGGCGCTCAACCAGATCGTCAGTGTAATGTAATACGCCACGGAGGGCGCGTAAACAAAAAAAGTGTCGAAATTTTTCCCAAATGCGGAACGAACCGCATTAGGTATGAGAGTACCGACGGCTAAGATGCCGAACCCAAGCACAATGGCAAATGCATAGCGGCGGAAGCTGACACTTAGGAGTTTGACGCTGACATAGAATAATCCAAAAATAGCCGCCTGTATGCAGTTGATAGGCGTCGTGATGTCAAGAACAACGCTCAAGAGAGGATGCACTTGCGTTGGACGATTGAAGATGGAATTCAGAATTGACAATAGTAAAATTACCGCGATCCCGCCAAAATACACCCAACGAAACCAGCGTAAAAGATAAAATCCTTCGAAAACGGAACGGAACGATTCGTGCAATGCTGCAACGCCCAGGAAAAGAAAGAACAATTCAGTGCACCAGAAGACGTAAAAATAGCCGCCATAAAGGGCCGCCATGAGGCGGGCGGCGGTTGCGAGAACGGCGTAAAGGCAATATGCAAAGAAAATGGGAAAACGCACATAAACTCTGCGCCTCCACAAAATCAAAGCTAACGGGACATACAGCAGCAGCCCGCTCGCCAAAAGTAGCAGGTCTCCATAGCTCATAAGACAGGGGCTAGCTTAAACCAGCCCCCTTGTTGAAGAAAGCACCCCACTTAGTTTGTTGCTGAGCAGTGTGGGAAAGTCGGACACATAGGCCTTGGTCCCGGTCCTCCTTCTGCAACCACTTGCGTTGAACTTCCTGCTACTAACAACAAACCCAGAACAGCGATCTTCACAATCGTTTTCATGACATGACTCCTTTGAGTGATTTTCTTAGCAAGGTACTCCATGAAGGATTGATCCCACCACACGAATGTAGGCGGAGTGCGAAACCCCAAATGTCGCACTCATCCGAAAGCTGGGCGTAAACCGTTCCGACAGAACCTAATTGCTTTGCT
>DATDGH010000850.1:0-1878 GCA_036522215.1 Candidatus Angelobacter sp.
GTGGCTTTGCCGGCTTCGATCTGAAGTTTCACTGAAGTTTGAACTTTTTTCGCTGCCATTTTTTCGTTGTTCCCTAGTATCCAAGATTCGGTGGTACAGCCGGGGGCGGCCGTGCCACACGAGTTGCGTTACACGACTTTCTCAACCTGTCCGAATTCCAATTCGACCGGAGTGGCGCGGCCAAAGATGGTCACCATCACTTTCAAGGTCTCGCGATCTTCGTTTACGTCATCCACGATGCCGTTAAAATTGGCAAATGGGCCGTCGATGATGCGAACCGTCTCGCTCTTCTCAAATTTGACAGGGATCGGCCGCCTCTCCGGGCCCGTATGCACGCGATAGACGATCTGGTTGACCTCGTCTTGCGACAGCGGAGTGGGCTGCTGTCCCGTGCCCACGAATCCCGTCACCCGGGGCGTGGACTTGACTACGTGCCACACGTGATCATCCATATCCATCTGGACCAGGACGTAGCCCGGATAAAACATGCGCTCGACAGTATATTTCTTTCCGCCGCGGATCTCGGTTACCGATTCCGTAGGGATCAGCACCTTGCCAATTTTGTCTTGTAAACCGAAGGCCTGAATGCGACTCTCCAGCGATTCTTTCACTTTTTTTTCAAAGCCCGAATAGGTGTGAATGATGTACCACTTCATGTTCGGGTTGAGGCCGTCACCAACCGGCCCGTTGATGTTTTGCTCTTCGTCCATAACTTCTTTCATGAACCTTCCGCTCACCGCGCGTGGTGAAATACCCATTTATCCAGCGCTTGATTTAAAACCAGGTCGATTGCCCAAAAGTACAAAGCAAAAACGAAGACGGTAATGATGACCACAATAGTTGTTGCCCGAACTTCCTTGAAGCTGGGGAAGGTGACTTTGCGCATTTCGTTGCGAACGTCAGTGAAAAAACTCTTGATGCGAGCAGGAGAGTTTTTCAATCTACCGCCCAGGCTCTGCTCATCACGTATTACGGTTGCTGCTTTGGCCATTGACTCCTGCTTTCGTTTACTTAGAGGGCTCCGCTGCTTCGCCCTTGCTCCCCCGCTCAGATCGCGCTTCTGACGCTCGCTCTCACTCGAAAATCAGACTTGAGCGCCAACCCCTCACCTTGCCCCTGAAATCTGGCAGGGGCGGAGGGATTCGAACCCCCAAGTCCGGTTTTGGAGACCGGCAGTTTAACCGTTGAGCTTACGCCCCTGAATTCATTGGGTAATTTGGTAATTTGTAATTGGGTAATTGCTTTCAAACCCTCATAGCTCTCAACAAATTTACCCGATTGCCAAATTACTGCAATTACCAAATCTACTTAACCTCTTTATGAGGGGTGTGCTTGCGGCAACGCTTGCAGAACTTGTTGAACTCCAGACGCCCAGTCGTTGTTTTCTTGTTCTTGGTCGTCGAATAATTCCGTTCTTTGCACTCGCCGCACTGTAATGTCACGATTTCACGCATAAACCAGCCCTTTAGCTACTAGCTTCTGGCCTCTAGCTCTTGGCGTCGAAGCATTAAGATTTGTTTTTTCCTTTGAGCAGATCAAATGTTCGATCCATAATCTCAATTACCCAATACCAATCTCTTGCTATTGAATAATCTCGCTGATGGTTCCTGCGCCTACGGTCCTGCCGCCTTCGCGGATGGCAAACCGCAAGCCCTTTTCCATGGCCACCGGCGTGATCAATTCGATCGTCAGTGCCACGTTGTCTCCCGGCATCACCATCTCCGTTCCTGCCGGCAACTCCGCCACTCCGGTTACGTCCGTGGTGCGGAAGTAGAACTGCGGCCGGTAGCCCTTGAAGAACGGCGTGTGCCGTCCTCCCTCTTCCTTGGTCAGCACGTACACCTCAGCCTTGAACTTGGTGTGTGGCGTGATCGATCC
>DATDGH010000851.1:0-3630 GCA_036522215.1 Candidatus Angelobacter sp.
GTAGAGGCGCTGGTCGGGCACCGGTGCTACCGCCATGCCCACCTTGTAAAGATCGGGCGAGCGAAACATCAGGTTGAGAGTGTTGGTGCCGCCGCCGCTCCAACCCCAGACGGCGACGCGATCCAGATCGACGAAGGCGTCCATTTTGCCGAGCGAACGAAGAGCCTGTGCTTGCTGCTTGGACGAGAGCTCACCGACATCGCCGTAGACGGCCTTGCGCCACGCACGGCCGCGTGGCGCGGGAGTGCCGGAATTGTCGAAGCTGACCACCAGGTATCCGAGCGAAGCGATGTAGCGGTGAAAGAGCGTGCCGTTGCCACTCCAGCGGTCGAGCGTGGTCTGCCCCGCTGGTTCGCCGTAGATGTTCACCAGGACCGGGTATTTCTTCGAAGTATCAAAGTTGGGCGGCCTAATCATCCAGCCGTCTACCGTTACACCGTCGCCGGCATCAACCTTGAAGAACTCCGCCGGCGGTGTGAGGAACTGCGCGATCTTTTTCTTGGTTGCGGTGCTGTCGCTGTTCATACGTACGAGCTTGTGATCTGGAAGAGACACCAGTTCGTGCAGCCCGGGATCATTGATACTGGAGAAACTGTGAAAGGCGTACTTCCCGTCGGGTGAAATGTTGTAACTATTGACGCCGGCGAAGTTGCCCGGAGTGACGCGCACCGGATCGGCCGAGCCGTCGAGGGGTGAGCGGTAAAGGTAGCGCTGAGTCGCGTTATCGGGAGACGCGATGAAATAAAGCCACCCGCCCTTTTCGTCGACACCCTCGATCCCGGCGGTATCCATGGCCCCGCGTGTAACCAGCATTTCACGGCCGCTGCGATCAATCGCCCAGACGTGCATCCAGCCATCCTTTTCACTGACGGCTAAGAACTGATGGCCCTCATGAATCGGCTGCGCTTCCGGCAGTCCGCCAAAACCGATGGTGATGAAGGCGTCGTCGTGATCGCGCCACATCTGGTGGACAGCGCCAGAGCTGGCGTCGGCGAGGAGATAGTTGTCGGTGTTCTGTAGCCGATTGAGTTGTTGGATGAGAAGCGTATTAGCGTCGGCCCACTGCATGCGCCCGATGTAGTTCTGGCGCGGATCGCCGGAGACGTCCATCCATTTCACGCTTCCCTTGCCATTGGCATTCACTACGCCGGCGCGTACGGCTGAATTTGTGGTCCCTGCCAGCGGATAAGGAACCTGCATCTCTACCGGATACGGGCCGGTCTGCGGATATGGAATGTTCGTGACCACTTCGCGTTCTTTGCCCAGGTAGTACATCAGCGTGAAATCTCCGACGCCGCGCAAGTCAAATTGCCAGAACGCGATTCGCTTCCCGTCCGGGCTCCAACGAAAACAGTCGTGCAGGCCCAATTCTTCCTCGTTCACCCAGTCGGAGCCGCCATTGATGATAAGAGCGGAGCCGTCGTGGGTGATGCGCTGAATGACTCCGTCGCCGTCTCCGCTCGCCAGGTCTTCGACGTATATGTCATTGTTCTTAACGTACGCGACCTTGGTCGTCTCTGGATTGAATTTGGCATACATCAGGCTGGCCTCGGCCGCATTTCCGCCCAGCTTCTTGAGCTTGCTGATCGTGCGGTCAAAGAACCAGTAGTCTCCGCGAGAATTGGTGCGCCATACACGGCGAGTATTCGTGAAAATCAGGACGCATTGGTTGTCCTTCGACCAACTAAGTCCCGCGATCTCTAGCGGCTCTTTCGCGCCTTCAGGCGTGAGCTGCGCGGCCGTGATCAGGACCTCCCGGTTCTTGCCCGTCGCGGTGTCGTACTTTACCAGGTCACGCCCGTGGCTGCCGGCGGCTGGTTCCATCGTAATGTAGGATTGCCCGCCATCGAACCACCGCGGTGGAGGCGGCAAACGCTCGGTGAATTCACCAGTGAAGATGCGGCTAATAGTGTCCTTCGGCGTTTCCGGCGCCGGTGCAGGTTGCTGCGCGAACGACTCGGCGGACAACACCAGGATGGAAATGAATGCAAAGCGACGAAGGGCATGCTGGTTCATGAGATTCTCCGAATGAATTGGAAGGAGGGATGGTACGGGAGAGAGGCGGGAGAATGCAATTTCTTCACCCCGTCGAGAAAACCCGAGTCGACTGTGGCGGATGAGAATGAAGGAAAACTGCAATTGTCCTCAGATCAATATCTGGGTTCAGTCCAACTGAAGGAATGGGTAAGGAAGAACAAGCATCAAAAGTACGTGCCTTCAGACTTGTTACAATCATTCCTTGAAAAGCCCATGTCCATGCCCATCTCCCGCCGCCGGTTTCTGGGCCTGGCCGCTATGGCCATGACTACGCGCCGCATCGCCTTGGGAGCCGACAATGTGCCTGGCATTCCGGCTGATCTCGACCACATCCTTCTCGGCGCCAATGATCTTGACCATGGTATCGAGTGGATGCAGGAGCGCAGCGGCCTGCGAGCACTCTTCGGCGGCGTTCATCCCGGACGCGGCACTCGCAACGCTCTTCTTTCCCTTGGCCCGCGCCGCTACCTGGAGATCATCGCGCCCGATCCGCAGCAAGCAAGCGCAACTTCCGGCAATGAGATGGCTAATGGTCTGCGCGCCCTTCACGAGCCGCGGCTCATCGGCTGGGCTGCGCATACCGATGATCTGGCGAGGCTGGTGCAAAAGGCCGCTGCCGCCGGCATCGCAATAGAAGGTCCGCGCGATGGCTCGCGTGTCCGCCCTGACGGCAAGACGCTGCAATGGAGCGCCTTCACACTGAAAAAAGATTTTGACGGCGTGCTGCCCTTCTTCATTGAATGGAACCGCAATTCCATTCACCCCTCGCAGGACGCTCCCTCCGGCTGCACTCTCCAGCATTTCTTCATCGAGTCTCCGGCCCTGGAAGATGTGCGCTTGGTTGCCGGCAAACTCGGGCTTGAGGTTGAGCTAAAGCCGGCCAAAACGCCTGCGCTTCGCGCCCGCATCATGGGAAAAAGAGGCGCGTTTGAAATTACCTGACCTGCGCAAAAACCCTATTTATGGAGTGGCGATCTTCGTTGCCTGCGCGGATGCCAGTTTGAACTCTGTGCCATTCTTGATCCATACATGGACGAAGTAGTAGTCGCCACTCAGGTCTTTGCCGCCGTAACTCGCCTTGATGGCTGCCTTGCCGGTAGCGATAACGCAGTCGGCGTTGAAGATGCGCGCGGCGACATCGCTCACTACCATTTCTTCATACTTGAGTTCGGGTGATTGGTAGAGATGAATGGCGTCTGTTCTATTGGCAATCCGGCCTTCGGCATTCAGCCCTGAATAATGCTCGTCCAGGTGCTGATCCCACCAGACCGTGATGCCGTCCACAAAGGCTTCGCGCAAAGATGTTTCCAGCTGCTGGATTTCCTGAAGAATTTCCTGCTCATTGGCGGGGGCTCGCCGGGCAGGCTTGCCGGCAGAGGTCTGGGCCTGGGCCAAGCCCATGGTGATGATCAGTACGATACAGAAGCAGCCAGTTTTGATCTTCATCTTCAACCCTCCCATGCAGGCCTGACAAATTCCGGCCTCAATCTGATGAAACCTTGCCCAGACATATTAAGTCACGGAGGTATAAACTTCAGTAACCCCAAATCTTAGGGGGCAGACCATATAATCGCGCTACACTTGAATGTCACG
>DATDGH010000852.1:0-9772 GCA_036522215.1 Candidatus Angelobacter sp.
GGGCTTGCCACCCTTTCAGTTACAGTGAACGCAGGAAGTTGAGAACATCCTGCTTTTGAGTCACAGTAAGGCGATTGAATTTTGAAACGACCGTGCAGGCCTCCGACACCGGCATCGGCTGGTCGCCGGACATGCCGCTACCAGGGGCAATGCAGTGGTCCTTAATTGTCTGGATCAGGTTGTTATCCCGGCCATCGTGGAGAAAGAAGAGCCTCTGGCCAAGACCCCAGAGCGGCGCTGTCCGGAATTGGTCTCCGGCAGCTCGGCCCTGACTTACGCCATCAGCGAGTCCGCCCATGTGGTGCAGCGCAAAGTCGGAGAAGGGATGGAACTCTGCGTTGTTCATGCTCGGAGTAGTAGATGGTCCTGTGTTCAGGGTTTGCGAATGGCAAAGGACACAGCCAACATTCGGCAGCCCCGATGTCGCTGGTGCACCGAGAATGGTGGTTCCGAATATAGCCGCTCCATCCAGCACAGTTGCGTCCACTTTATTACAGTTCGAAAATCCAGTCGTAGGGTTGATGCCGCTGTTGAAGTTACAGATTGCGGGAGCGCCGTTGAGGCGCATGAAGATCGTCTCGTTCTCGATATTGGATGAGATCGTCGAGGTCACTCCCGACTCGTCGGGCGATGGTGTTGACGTTGGAAGCGGGCCTGTGATGGCTGCGATCTGGTTTCCTGTGAGGGACTGCGTCACGTCCTCTGGCAATTGGTTGACGTTGGTGCAATTGGGGAAATTCCCGTGTGTTCTCTCCGTGGGAAACATCTCATTGGTTACACCGCTCTCCACATTTTCAGCCTCGCCCGAGAATATGAGCAAAGACCTGATCTGGGCCTTCCACCCGAAACGGGCGATGGTTTGATCGTTTTCGCTGCGATTGAACACGCCAAAATTGATGTCTCTAATGCCCAAATTCGAGGCGAGGGTTTGTGCTGCTGCGGCGTTACTTTCCAGGATAGGGTCTGGCACGTTCTCGACAAAGCCAGCTCCGAAAGTTGGGGTGGGAATCCGGAGTATAAGGTTGTTGTTATTCTCCTGAGTCTGAAAGTCCACTTGGGTGATAGCGCAACTTGAGGGGGCGTCCGTGCGTCCGGCAATAACAAAAAGTTCTGCTACAGCGCCGGGTTCCACAGCAGCGGCGTTGCCGTTGGCTGCAGCTCCCCTGGGGAAGCGCACCTCGACCAACGGGCCGGTTGCCGCCCGCTCCAGGAGGAAGTCGGGGATGGAATTAGTTGCATTTCTGTCTCTTGCAGCCACGATCTGCGGGTTAGTTTCCGATGAGAACTTTACCGTCGGGGACAACGAAGAACAGAAGGAACCAACACAACCTGGGCTGCTGCCGCCAACGGCGGGCTGGGAGTGGCAATCGAAGCAGCTTAAGGCGTTGAAGGACGGCCCAAGGCCCCTCATAAATTTACCTGCGGTCCCTGAATTATCTGTTCCGTCGACGCTGGCGGGCGTTGAGAAGACGCTCAGAGCTTCGAACCACGTAAACAACAGGTTGCCTGCGGTGGCCAAGTTAAAGGTGGCGCCAAAGACTTGACCAGCGCCGTCGGCAGGGGGTGCGGGTGGCACGGGTTGATTTTGCACAAAGTCGACACAAGGTGTCTCTGGAAACTTGGTTCCGACTATTGGACAATCCGCGGCAACATCAGTGGCGAATTGCATTTTGCCAGTGGGCCGTACTCCCGGGTCAGTAACCGTCGCCGCCGTTGTTTGAGCCTGGAGTACATTCACCGCCGTTGTTTGAGCCTGGAGTAAATTCACCAGGATTGCAAATTGCGCTATAGCAACACAAACGCCTTGCAGAAAGCTGTTTTTTTTGCAGGACATGAAGTCTCCCTTCTTCGTAGTGCCCCTTTTTGGCACTTGTGGGTTTCTTGGACAGATTGGTTGGAGATATAGAGGTGCAAACACCTGCTGAAGCGTCGGGCGGCAGAGTGTTTGCTCCTGATTTCCAGTAACGCTGGCGTAGATTCTGCATGTGCACGTAAGCGTCTGGTGTGGCCGAAACTAGAGTTGTTTCACAAATAGCTTTGGACAGCAGAATGTTTGCCGGAGCTTAATAGTCCACAACTTCATTGGAACCGCTATTTTCGTGTGGTCTAAAGACAGGCTCCCAGTCTCAAGGCGGGGCTTTCACCAATGGATGCTAATACCATTTCCTGAACTGCCATAATCGGGCTTACTCATCTTTGTCCAACTCGACTTGCACGTAGTGAGGAAAGCAGCAGTCCGTCTGAAAGGTATTATCAAAAAGAATTGTTCCTTCCTCCCGCTGTATCTCTTTAAAGCCTGCCATTTTGTAGGTGATGAGCATCATGCGGTTGCGGTCGGTAGGTTTAAACTCCGCAAACAGCCGGCACCCGGCATCGCGTGCCTTTTGAAGAATATGATTGATCATGATCGTGCCGACTCCGCGTGCCATGACCCGGCAGGACATCAAAAGGAGTTTTATGATCCAGGCTTCTCTGGTCCGGTGCACCAGTGCCAGACCTATGGTGCCGTACGTCCCCCATTTATCTTCGAGGCTGGAGACAAGCAATAAATGGTCATCAGAGACACTTAGCTGGGCCAGTTCGTCATAGGAATAGGTCCGCCCGGTGGTATTGAGTTGATGGGTTCGGACCGTGAGTTCTTCCGCGCGCTGCAGATCTGCTTCGCGGGCCCGGCGAATGGCAAACTTCATTTGCAATGACGCAAGGAATTCCTCCTGGGGGCCTGCAAACTCCACCTCAGCCCGGTTTCGCGCTGCATCTGCGAGATACATTTTCCTGCGTTGCGCGCTCTCTTCTGTAATGAACCGGGGAGTAAATTCGGGCCGCTCGATAAGCCCATCCAACTCCGAGGCATCGAGCGTGAGGACCTCAGGGAGAGAAGATTTTACTTCTTCTCTCTCGAAGTTTTGATCGTCAATGAATGCCACTGCATCCATGCCTATATTAATCTGTTTTACGATGCCGGCGATGTTCGAAGACTTCGAGTTCCAGTTGATTTCCGGATAGATAAAGAACTCGTCAATGCCGAATTCGCGGAGCTTTGCCATGGCCAGATCATGCTCATTCCTGCTGGCGATAGAATTCAGTATTCCCCGGGAGTCCAGGACCTGAAGCACCTGTTGAACGTTGTCGCGCAGGCAGACCTTTTCATCTTCCAGGAGCGTTCCATGCCACACGGTTTCATCCAGATCCCAGATAAGAAGCTTTACTTGCTGTCGTGCCGCCACAGGGGCAGTGGGTGCGGCTACATCCGGCATTTGCATAACCTTTAGATCTCCGATGGAGGGGAATTGACGATGGCGATCTGCTGAATCTGAGTGCTGCCTTCAATGATCTCCATTACTTTGGCGTCTCGAAGGAAGCGCGATACCGGATAATTCTCCGTGAGCCCGTTGGCGCCGTGCAGTTGCACGGCATCATTGGCTGCACGGGTGGCGGTCCTGGAAGCGAAGTATTTGGCGACCAGCGCTTCACTGATGGCCTGCGGATCACTCATTTGGCGCGCATATCCCGCACGGCAACACAGCAGGCGCGCAGCGTGGGTACTGGCTATCATTTCTGAAAGCTTGCGCTGAACCAGCTGATGTTTGTTGATGGTAACTCCAAACTGCTTTCTCTTGCTGCAATAGTCCAGAGAAGCAGACAAGCACGCCTGGGCAATCCCGACGCATCCCCACGCCACGCTGTAGCGCCCGAAATCCAGGGCAGTGGCTACTGCCTGAAGATGAGCGAAGCCGGATTTTCCGACCAGAGAATCCTTGGGCACCCGGCATTCAGATAAGTCCAATTCGGCTACCAACGAGGCGCGCGTACCCACAACCTGAATCTTGCGGCGAGTCAGACCAGGCGTATCACCGGGAACAAGAAACGCAGAAACTCCATTGTCCTCACGGGCAATCACGAGAAACAAATCTGCAACCTGGCCATAGGTAATCCAGCACTTCTTTCCGTTCAGGATGTAGTGGTTCGAATCACTCCGGGCGGTTGTCTCGACGCTGGAGCTGTCGCTTCCGACATTGGGTTCAGAGAGCGCCAGAGCGCATACCGACTCACCGCGTGACATCTGAAAAAAAAATTTCTCCTTCAGCGATGGCTTGGCCCAGCGCAACACAGTAAGGGTCACCATGTCATGCACCGTGAGAAGAGAGCGGACTGAGGAGCACGCTCGGCCTATTTCTTCCGTCAACAGGCCATAAGTAATCGCGTCCATGCCGCCTCCGCCAAACTCCGCCGGCACAGGAGCGCCCAGGTACCCATGTTCCCGCAGCTCGGCAAAGATATGGGATGGAACCCGTTGTTCGTTGTCCCATTGTCCGGCATAAGGAGCAATCTTTTGCTCCGCAAAACACCGGAACCTGCTTCGGGCTTCCTTCTGTCGACTGGACAACTCAATTTGCATCAACAGCGCTCGCAAGCCTTTCGTAACCGTTTGGTTGTGATTTCGCGGCGGTCTTTCTCTCGATTAATGCCAGGATGTTGTTCACACTGCGAAAGTTGGAGAGTTCGAGATCTTCGTCTTCAATGGTGATCGAGAAGCTATTTTCAAGAAAGCTGATCAATTGCACGATGACCAGCGAGTTCACGAATCCGGCCGCAAATATGTCGTCATCGCCGTTCAGGGTTTCGCAGCGAAAGAAGCGGCCTAAAAACGCCATGATGTGCTGCTTGGGATTTTCCATAAATGCTTTCCTCCACCAGGTGCAAGTGGTGCGCAAAACGTCCTTTCCTGCGCTACGCCGAATGAGAATTCAGTGCCACAACAGAGGATTCCATATAGTCGTAGAAGCCACGTCCATTCTTCCGGCCATGCAGGCCTGCCCAGACCATCTTTTTCAAAAGTGGACAGGGCCTGTATTTGTCATCGTTATAGCTTTCATAGAGCACTTCAAGCGAATAAAGAATGGTGTCAAGCCCGATCAAATCGGCGGTCTCAAGAGGTCCCATCTTGTGTCCGAAACAGCTCTTGAACAGAAGGTCGATTTCATCTGTCTTGGCCACTTGATCCTGGACAAGGAACACCGCCTCATTGATCGTGATCATCAGCACGCGGTTGGAGACGAATCCGGGCATGTCGTTGACTACGACGCATTGTTTGCCCATGGCAGTCAGGACGGCCTTGGCAGTATCCAGGGTGGACTCTGAGGTGTGATGTCCACGCACCACTTCAACCATGGACTTCATCGGGGCGGGATTCATAAAATGCATGCCGAGCACCCGGTCTGGCCGTGAAGTGGCTCCTCCAAGCCGTGTAATCGAGATTGCAGAGGTATTTGCCGCGAAGATGCAGTGTTGCGGACAGATAGCATCGACCTGCCGGTAAACTTTTTCTTTTATTGCCCAATTCTCAACCACGTTCTCGATGATGAAATCAGAACCTTTCAGTTCTCCATAATCCGTGGTGAAGGTGATCCGGTTGAGAATTCCCGGCGTGCCTTTTGGGCCGTTGGTATTGAACAGCCGCTGCATCCGCAAATTCTGCCGAATCTGATTTCTCGCATTCTGCAGCTGTGCCGCCTCTATATCTATGAGTATGACTTGGTCCGCCGCCAGTGCAGCACATTGGGCCACACCGATGCCCATGACGCCAGCACCTAAAACACCAATTTTTTTCATGCTCACCTCTCTTATTTGGCGGGGTTGATCAGCTCTTTGATCTTGATTGAGGGGTTTTCTGCAATTGCGGTCAGGATAGCTTTCCAGTCCCTCATCACGCGGACTATGGTGGCTTGGTCGAACTCTCTTACGTGATAGGAAATGTGGAGTTCCGTCCCAAGACGGGTGGTGCGGGGATAGACATCCAGGCGCAACGGGACGGCAGTTTTTGCATAGAACCACCCCATCGTTTGTTGCATGACTGCAGCTTTGAGATTCTGGTAATAAATAACGCTTTCAAACAGCAACTGATGAGGTGAAATGCCCATCCATGACTTTAAGCTCTGGGGTGGCAAATGCTCGTAACTAATGATTTGCCATTGTTTTTGCTGCATCCGTGCCAGGCATGAAAGCAAATCTTCCTCTTCATTGATCTGCAGGCGGACTGGAAGGAAGTTCAAGGTGCAGCCCACCATCTGGGTGATGTCGCCAAAATCTACCGATCTGCCGTTCATAGCCAGTCCAAAGACAACATCGCGCAGTCCGGAATAACGGCTGACAAGGAAACCCCATGCGGCCTGATAGACAACACTCTCCGTGAGCCGGTGAGAGCGGGCCAGTGCCCTGAGCCGCGCGGTCACTGGACCTGACAGAGGGCTTGTTTCCCGCTCGAAAATATCTCCACTTGTCGGAATGTTCCCGGGAATAGCTTTCACCAGTGGGGTGGGAAGAACAGCACCGTGCAGTTCTTGCTGCCAGAACAGCTTTGCCTTGCTCCAATCGCGCCTGTGCAACCACTCGATGTATTCGTGGTAGGTGACGACCGGCGGTTTCTCCTCAACTACCTGATTGCTCCGCAATGCTGCGTACAGCGCCTGATGGTGGTCGGTAACTAAATTTGCACTCCATCCTTCCAGGCACATGTAGTTGAAGGCCCTGCAGACCACAAAAATGTCATCGCCGACCTGTCCCAGAAAAAGACGGGCGGAAGGGGGATTCCGAAGTTCAAGGCCACGCACCGCATTGTGCTGAACGAAGCGTCTTGTTGTTTCCCTTAGTTCATCAGCCGGTAAACCACGCCAATCCTCGTACTCTACGGGTATAGTTGCCTTCCGATGCACAACTTGCAAAGGCCGATCCAGTCCTTCCCACAGAAATGATGTGCGAAGCACCGCATGACGCACGGCAAGCATCTGGTAAGTTTCGACAAAGAGGTCCCGATCGAATCCGCGCTCCAATTCAGCTCCCCAGACCATGTTGAGCGAAGGATCACCAATGTTCAGGTGGTGCACCAGCATGTCCGCAGGCAGGCTGCCCAGCGGGTAGAAGTCTTCAATATCAGCACCCGGCAAATAGCGGTCAATAACGGACTGGTCAAGGCGGACGGGAGCAATATCCGAGACCTGCAATTCAGGTGTCGAGCTGGCCGCCGAGACCAGTTCTGGATCCCCAGACTCTGAGCCGCGTTCGATCACCTCGGCCAACTCAGCGATCGTCTGATATTTGAACATTTCCTGCACAGTTGTTCTGTAACCGGCCTTTTGTATGGCGGCCACCACGCGGATACTTTGAATGGAATCCCCACCCAACTCAAAGAAGTTGTCAGTGGTGCTGACCTCTTCCAGACGCAACGTTGCTTTCCAGATTGCAGCCAAAGATTCCTGCACCGGCGTCTGAGGCAGTACCATTTCTGACTGTCTCCTGGGAACAATGGTCGGACATGGCAGAGCCTTGCGGTCCAGTTTGCCGCTGGGAGTAAGAGGCAGGGTCTCAAGCACGACAAAAAGCGCCGGGGTCATGAAGTCCGGCAGCTTTTCTTTCAAATGCTGACGCAACTCGGTCGTCAGGGACTGGGCCAGTTTCTGTCGCAGGGGGTTATTAAAGAGGTGCGCAGGTGGAGCCGCGCCTGCGGGATCTTCCGACAGGTTGGCCAAAGCCGCGCTGCTATCCGGAATATCTTTGCGGCACATGATTAGACTGAACTCGGTCGGAACTTCATGTGGACGCCAGCCAGCTCTTACTGCATACCCTGACTCTTCGCCCAGACGCCATATTGTTTCAGGGTCGAGTCCTTCCAGATGGAGACTAGCTGCAGCATTGCGCAATTCATCCACTGTGGTGTCTTGCCCCACAGATTGAGCCAGGGCCTCTGCCATTCGCATTTCTTGTTCGATCCGGCCATTCACAATTCCAGTCATTGCCAGCAGTGGCGGCTGCACGGTTGTGAGCTGTTGTCGCAAGCTATCGAGATCTGTGCCAGCTTCATGCAAGCGGATCCACGGTACTGTATTGCCTGCAGGCCGCTCTCCTCCGACCTGAAGGATTGCATCGAAGCGGAACTTTGCCATTTCGTTACCGCCCCGGCCACGCCGCAGCCAGATTTGGGCAGAACTCACTCCGGGAAGATTTTCCGGCAGGGAATAGAAGAACTCGGGGGCAACCACCAGTTCGGATTCCTGCTCTATCTGGGCACGTGCCCTCTGGCGGACGGTTTCGACCGGAGTGCTCGCCGGGCTCCGAGAAATTTCCAGAGAAGAATGGAAGATTTCCAGGAGCCCGAGATGCCGCACATCACCGACATAAATGTGTCCGCCATCACGGACCACTTTGACTGCGGCTTGCAGCACCTGGGTGAGATATTCAGCATTGGGAAAATACTGGATGACCGAGTTCAAGACCACGAGATCGAAGCTTTTTTCCTGTTCCTGGGAAAGTGCTTCATGTGCGGGCTGCCGTCTGACTTCTACTCCTGCATATTCCTTGTTGGCGCGAATCACATTGGAAATGTGCCGCAGGCCGCGCTCCGAAATATCTGTGCCCACATACTTGCTGCACTTTGGCGCAATGGAGAGCAGCAACAGGCCTGTTCCGCAGCCTAGCTCCAGCACCGATTCCGGTTTGAGATCCAGAATCCGGTTTACCGTTTGACCGAGCCATTCTTCCATTTCCCACCGGTCAATAGGTTCTCCTGTAAAGCTGCTGACCCATCCGGCGAAATCCAGGGAATTGTTCCACTCTGCAATCGTGGGTGCTCCGTTGTATGTCTCGTTAAACACCTCCCGCCATTGCTGGACGGCCTCCACTGACAGGCCTTCATTTACAGGTTTGGGTGGCGGAGCCGGAACCACATAGGCGATGAGCTGCTTGTCTCCATCTTCATCTTCTCGCGCCACCACGGCGGCATCTTCTACAGAAGGATGGTCCCGCAGATGAGATTCAATCTCCCCCAGTTCAATGCGGTACCCGCGGAGCTTCACCTGGTTATCCATGCGGTCAAGGAACTCGATGGTTTCCAGAGGCAGCCAGCGCACCAGATCACCGCTTCTGTACAGCCGCGCTCCTGGCTGTGTGGACAAAGGATCGGGAACGAACTTCGCGGCAGTGAGATCGGGCCGGTTCAGATAGCCGCGTCCCACGCCGATGCCGCCAATATAGAGTTCTCCCGCCACGCCTACGGGCAACGGCATCATTTCTTTATCAAGTACGTAGGTTTGGATATTTGCGATTGGGCGGCCGATGGGTACCGTGGATCCTGCATCATCACCGCAACGCCATGCCGTCACGTCAATTGCAGCTTCAGTAGGACCATAAAGGTTAAAGAGTGGAACACCCGGTAAACGTGACGCAAACTGCCGGGCAAACTCTTGCGGCAGCGCTTCACCACTGCAAATGACCCGCCGCAGAGAACTGCAATGCTCAATGCCGTTCACCTCCAGGAACAAGCGGAGCATGGATGGCACAAAATGCATCGTCGTGACCTTCTGTGCCTGAATCAGTTGGACCAGATACTCGGGATCTTTATGTCCTTCAGGACGCGCCAGCACGATGCACGATCCTGTGATCAACGGCCAGAAGACCTCCCACACGGAGACATCAAAACTGAAAGAGGTCTTTTGCAGGACACGATCTTCTGGGGTGAGCTCGAACATTTTTTGCATCCACAGCAGGCGGTTGCAGATACCCTCGTGGGTATTCATTCCTGCTTTGGGATTGCCTGTGGAACCTGAGGTGTAGATCGCATAAGCAAGCTGAAGAGGGGCAATAGGGACTTCAAAATCACTGTGGTCCCACCTGCTGTCATTGCTGACTTCTTCGAGCGAGATCAGACGCGGGTTGTCCCCGGAAAACCGCTCGGCCACTGCTGATTGGACCAGCAAGATTGAGACCCCAGAATCCTCAG
>DATDGH010000853.1:0-3886 GCA_036522215.1 Candidatus Angelobacter sp.
GGCATAGGGCGAATTTTCGCTTTTTTCAACAGAGTCGGAGTGCAAGTTCGCATCCCACAGCTCGGCATTCAACAAAACGCCTCCGGCCGCGCCGCGCACAAGATTGTTCACCACGTAAGTCAGCCTGAGATCGAATACTTCATCCTCGACTGAAAGGTTGCCGACGCCAATTGCCATTCCCCCATGATGGTACGCGTCTTGCATGGGGCGGGGTCTTCCCGTTTCACGCACAATCACAATCGGCTTCTCCGGACTCGAATGCAAGCCTAAGCTTCCCAGCGGATCAAAATTGGCCAGGAGTTCTTCCGCTTCGCTGGCGCTCGGCACCGGCTGTTTCGTCCTGATCCTGACTTCTACGAAGTGCCCTTCTTGCACGCAGATGCGATTGCACGTAACAGAGACTGGCACTGATTCACCCAGGATCCTTCCCACTTCCCTGCGTACGTACTGCTCGGTACCCTCTGATGATCTATGCAGCGGGTAAACATTCCCCACCACCAGGTCCGACGCATACTTCGCGTCTCCTCTTCCGGAGAGGGATTGATAAGTGGTGACAACTACTTCGCGTATACCATAGCGGGCGTGTAAAGGGGCGAGAACCAGCAACAGGCCGGAACTGACGCAGTTTGGATTTTTGATGAACTGCGAGCGGCCGAGTTCATGTCCGTTCACCTCCGGCACAACCAGCGCGACGCCAGGTGCGAATCTCCGGTAGGGACTATTGGAAAATACCTGCTGTCCGTTGCTGATTAACTTGTCCTCAAACTCTCCGGCTCTGTCCGGAAGTGAGGAAAACACAATTGCACAGTCGGAGCACAGCAGATTTTTAAAGGAGGAGAGGCGCATCCCACCCAGGGCTTCGGGGAAAGCAAACTCGCGCCAGAAGTCGCCGTAATGCCGGCGCAAGGCCTTTTCCTTCTCCTCCCATACAGCGCGGTAAGATTCATCCGTTCTGCTGTCACTTCCCACAACCATTCCGAGCTCAAAGCGAGGATGGTCCAGCAGCAGGCTTGCCATCCGTCGTCCCACCATTCCGGTAGCACCTATTATGGCCACCTTCCGGCGCAGGTTCTCTCTTTGGCGTATTGGGCGCAGAAGCTGTTTATCTCTCATGATCGTTCCCAATCATTCACGACAGTCCGCGTGAAACTCACAGATTTAAGATATGAACGTTGGCAGTGGATTACTCTTAGGACACGCTATCCATGCGTTTACGAACGGAGAGCGGACGCATATCGGTCCAAACGGTCCCGATATAGTCAAGGCATTCACGCTTGGTTCCCTGCCTGCCGCAGGAACGCCAGCCGGCGGGTAGTTCACGGTTTGCGAACCAGACGGAGTACTGCTCTTCACCGTTTACGACCACCACGTAAGTTCGATTGTCTTCTTTTTCGTCAGTCACCATGGAAATCTCCTCCAATAGGTTTGGCGTTGAACATACATGTCGGAATGGCCATTTGGAAGCCAGACTTGCTCATAGACCATGCCGCGCTATTACTGGTATCAAAATGAAACGAAGCCTCGTAAGGCAGAGATCAATCTAGACACGAGTAGATGAGAGCTCGCGGCATTACAGATTTTTCATAGGCCACGATTTTGGATTCATATTCCAGAGTCAGCTCGATATCGTCTAGACCCTTGAGAAGGCATCGTTTTCTGAATGCATCGATCAAAAAGAACAACATATGCCCCTGATCATCAACGATGAGCTGCTTCTCCAAATCAATTCGCAGCCGGTAAGAAGGAATGCTCGCCGCTCGCTGAAACAGCGTGACGATAACTTGTTCCGGAAGGACGACCGGTAACAAGCCATTTTTAAAGCAATTGTTGTAAAAAATGTCGGCGTAGCTTGGCGCGATGATCGCCCGAAACCCGTAATCCAGAAGTGCCCACGGGGCATGCTCACGACTCGAACCACAACCAAAATTGGCGCGCGTCAGCAGGATTGAGGCGCCTTGATATCGGGATTGGTTCAAGACAAATTTCGAGTTAGGCGCCTCGCCATCAAGGTAGCGCCAATCATAAAAAAGGACGCGGCCATACCCGTTGCGTGTCAAGAGTTTGCAAAACTGCTTCGGCACCATCTGATCTGTATCTACATTGGCTCGTTCTAGAGGCGCCACGAGTCCGGTATGGATTGTGAAGGACCGCATTATTCCACCGCCTCACGAGTCCATGTTCGAACGTCGATGAAATGGCCTTCAATAGCGGCAGCCGCGGCCATGACCGGGCTCACCAGATGAGTTCGGCTGCCTTTGCCTTGCCGGCCTTCGAAGGAGCGATTTGAGGTACTCGCGCAGCGCTCGTGTTCTGGAACAACGTCATCGTTAGCTGCTATGCACATACTGCATCCAGCGTCACGCCATTCGAATCCCGCTGCCTGAAAAACTTTATGCAGTTCTTCTTTTTCTGCCTGCTTCTTCACCCTGCGCGAACCTGGGACTACCAGGGCCTGTTTGATGGAGCGGGCCACATGTTTTCCCTCGACGATACGCGCAGCGGCACGCAGGTCCTCGATCCGTGAATTCGTACATGCCCCAATGAACACGCGGTCCAATGCGATATCTGTAATCGGCGTGCCCGGCCGCAGGTCCATATAGTCAAGGGCAAGTTCGGCAGCCCGGCGCTGCATGGGATCTGTACACGAGGCCGGATCCGGTACCCGCGCTGTTACATCCACCACCATTTCCGAGTTGGTCCCCCAACTCACTTGGGGCGCGAGCGTGCTGACGTTGAGTTCGACAGCGCGGTCATATGCGGCGCCCGGATCAGACCGCAACCAACGCCACCGCTCTGTGGCAATTTTAAAATCCTTGTCGCGCGGCACAAATGGGCGGCCTTCCAGGTAGGCAAACGTCGTGTCATCTGGCGCAATCATTCCCGCGCGCGCTCCGGCTTCTATGGACATATTGCAGATCGTCATCCGGCCTTCCATGGAAAGACTCGTGATCGCCTGACCTGCAAATTCCAGTACGTGGCTCGTCCCTCCGGCGATTCCGATTTTCCCAATGAGCGCCAGTACCATATCCTTTGCTGTAATTCCACAAGGCCTGTCACCTGTCATCTCCACCAGCATGACCATTGACTTGAACTGAGGCAGGCATGATGTCGCCAGCACATGCTCTACTTCGCTGGTTCCAATGCCAAATGCTAGCGCGCCGAATGCCCCGTGTGTAGAAGTGTGGCTATCTCCGCAAACAATGGTTTGTCCGGGTTGCGTGATCCCTAATTCCGGACCAACCACATGAACTATCCCTTGATTCTTGCTGTGCAAGTCAAAGAGCCGTATCCCGGCTTCGCGGCAATTGCGCTCCAGGGCTGTGAACTGTCCCAGCGCATCCTGGTCCACGATTGGCAAGTCGCGATTCCGCGTAGGGACCATATGGTCCATTACCGCAAAGGCGCATTCGGGATACTTCAGGTGCAGCGGGCAGCGATAGCAGTACGGATTGATGGCGTGCGAGATGCCAACGCTGATAACGGCGGCCTTGCGATACGGCGCATGAGCGGTGACGGATTTCATGAGCGAAGAACCGCCGGAATAGGCGTGGCGCAGTGCGACGATGTCATAACTCCCAGTGGCCATGCGCGCGATTAGGATGGCGGCTTCGTCGGCTTCGCTGCCGGAACTGGTGAAGAAGCTCGACTGCAGATTGCCGGGAGTGATCTGCGCGATTTTTTCGGCCAGCGCCACAATCTGCTCGGTGGGATACAGGGTGGACATGTGCTGGAGTTTGTTGACCTGCGCATTGATCTTGTTCGTGATTTTGGGGTTGCAATGGCCGACGGAGACGGTGAGGATTCCGCCAAAAAAATCGAGGTACTTGCGCCCTTCGACGTCCCAAACGTGCTGCATTTCGGCGTGGTCGGCGACCAACGGGTGCTG
>DATDGH010000854.1:0-10925 GCA_036522215.1 Candidatus Angelobacter sp.
GGATGCTGCCACCCGTCATGGCGCCATCCTGGAGCTTACTCCCGGGCAGAAGCTGGACAAAGTGTTATTCCGACTCACCATGTCGGGCGTGATCGTTGGCCGGATCACAGATGAAGATGGCCAGCCTGCACCGGGAGTTGAGGTGGAAGCCCTGGTCGAGGCCGTTCACCTGGAAAGCCAAAATATGTCCGGCCTGGGGCAGAAGGATGTTGTCCCGCTGAAAGCAGTGGTTACCAATGACCTCGGCGAATACCGGCTTTACGGTCTGCCGCCAGCCAGCTACTACGTGGCCGCCATCGATTCAGGAATGGCGGAGTTGAGTGATTACAATGTCGGGCATGGGTTCCTTGTTGAATCGAGTGATCAGCCCAGCAGCAATCATCCTCTCATGTATTTTCCCGGAGTGACACAGCGCAGCCAGGCCCAGAAACTTAAGGTCAGCGCAGGGGAAGAGGTGCGGGCCGATATCTCATTGCACCCCGCAACAACCGTCATCGTCTCTGGCCGGGTTTTGGGTGTGGATGGCAAGGCCGCTTCCAAAACTTTCGTTATTCTTCAGTCAGGTGACATGGCAACCATGTTCTCCTCCATGCGCAACTTGTCCTCTACAGATGAGCAAGGCAAATTCGAGATCAAAGGCGTCCTTCCGGGCACGTACACACTGAAGGCGGTGCAGAACCAGGAGGAGCATCAATACTCTGCGGAACAGCGGCTCGAAGTAGCGGCAGAAAATATTTCTGGAATCCAGATCCACTTAGGACTTGGCGTTTCCATTACTGGACGCGTTACCGCTCCCACAGGCTCTGGCATGAAATTTCAAGAGTTGCGACTCTGGTTGACTTCCCCGGATGGGTCCGATGACGCATCTGGCATAGCCGAGGTAAAACAAGATGGACAATTCAAGATCAACGACCTGCGCGCAACCACCTTTAGCCTCTCGCTACAGGGTCTTCCTGACGGCTGGTATCTAAAATCTGCGAACTTCGGCAATGACGACGTGCTCACTCATGGGCTGCGAATCGGCGAGGCCGGGGCTGGCCACACGCTTGAGCTCACCATCGCTCGCGGCGCTCCCTCGCTTCAAGGAACAGTGGTCAAAGGAGACGATCCCGTTCCCGGCGCCCGCGTAGAGCTGGCTCCCGAACACGACAATCCCTATCGCAAAGATATTAAGCAAATGGCCACGACGGACCAGCATGGCGGCTTTGTCCTGAAGAATGTAGTTCCCGGAAGTTACCTGCTGAAGGCCGTCCTCGGCGATGACGACGATTTGGAAAGTGAGCAGGCTGATAAGCTCACCTCCCCTGAGACCAAGATAAATCTGGCGGAAGGGGAATCCGAAACTGTTCGACTGGAGATCAAGAGTTACCAACCTTGATTCAACTGCACTCACTTCACGGTTGCGTTTGCTAGCCGAGCTGTGTCGATTCCCGAGGCCCGTAGAGCCTCGCCTTCGCCGTAAACAGGGTTTTCCAACAGGCAAAGGAGCACACACTCGATCTTAGTAAATTCCAAGCCTCTCGCCCGTGCCATCTGTCGCGCCGCCGCCGTCAGCGACAAAACTGTTTCTGTGACTGGCGCACGCCAGTGTTCCGGGCCATGAACGTGCCCAAAGAAACCAGTGCCTGGAATTTCAAATGACCCAGGGAAAAGCCACTCCACCGCAGCACGAATCTGGGACTCCCGGTCATCGGTCGGAAGATCTCTTCTTTGCATGTAATTCCAGCATGCACGTTCATCCGGCCAGTACTTGCTAATCGCGGGCCGAAAGATTATGTAGACTGCGGTAAGAAAGTCTGCGACGTCGACAGAGAGGGCCTGCCGCGTGTGCGCGACCCACACCGCTATCTCCTTCGGTGCCACTGTCGCATCACTGGCAATCTCCAGTCCTGCAAATCCGATTTTCATGATCCTCCAACGTTTATTGGATATTCAGAAGCCGCATGGGCAGGTTTGCCGCCATCATGAAACGAGCAGCAAAGGCCACCCCGTGGGCGAAGACGGTAACAGGTGGGCTTAGGAGCGGCGCACGAGTCAATGGGGGAACTTGGCTCTTGTAATTGCCGCGAGGACCCCAAAAGCCGCGGAAAATGACATCAACCAGATGATTCCAAAAACAATGAAGAAACCCCACCCTCTCACCCCAACCATCCCAACCAGATGGAAGCGAGCCGCCAAGGAGATCGCCAAGTCAACGATAGCGCAAATGGCCAGGTAGAATCCGCAAATGAGCAATCCGAATTTCAATGTAAGGATGTGCATCATAACCTCCGTCGTTGGCAAAGGTACCATCCGTGCCTTGCCATTACAGCACATCTGACGACAGCTAGCCTCGAGACATTTTCCGCCGCATCAGCCTGCGTCGAACGCGTTCACCAGTCACGCCCGTGTCAAACACTGCACGCGACTCAATCAAGCTTCGTAATCGAATACACAGATGTGGAACTCTGAGTCCTATCTTGGGAACGCTTTGCTCTCTCGCATGTCAAGGTTACTGTCAAGTCCAGTAAGTCCTGTCCAACGTCCGATATTGAATCGCTTCTGCGATGTGCTTGCTCTCTACTTTTGGATTGCCTTCGAGATCGGCAACGGTTCGAGCGACTTTCAGAATGCGGTCATGAGCGCGGGCACTTAGCCCCTGCTGCTGCATGGCGCGTTCCAGCATGCGCTCGCTATCCGCGTCCAGTTCGCAATACGTCCTGATCTGGCGTGAACCCATCTGGGCATTGGAATAGATCTTTTCTCCCGCAGTGGCAAAGCGGTTGAGTTGCACTTCGCGGGCTCGAATCACGCGCTCTTTGATCTGGGCTGAGCTTTCAGCGCTGCTGTCACTGCCGCGCAGCTCTTTGTAGTTCACTGCCGGGACATCTATATGGATATCGATTCGGTCGAGCAGCGGCCCGGAGATTTTCGACACGTAGCGCTGGATCATGGTCTCCGTGCAGTGGCATTCACGGGTACGGTCGCCCCAATAGCCGCAGGGACAAGGATTCATCGCCGCCGCCATCATGAAACGCGCCGGAAAAGTCAGCGACATAGTGGCGCGGGCAATGCAGACGTTACCGTCTTCCAGCGGCTGGCGCATCACCTCCAGCACATTGCGCGGAAACTCCGGCAGCTCGTCTAGAAACAGGACCCCATTATGGGCCAGCGAGACCTCTCCCGGACGCGGCGTGGCGCCACCGCCGATCAATCCTGCGTCTGAAATTGTGTGGTGGGGCGAACGAAACGGCCGCACTCCCACCAAACCCGCATTCGTATCCAGCACTCCGGCCACGCTGTGGATCTTGGTGGTCTCCAGCGCCTCTTCAAAAGTAAACGGCGGAAGAATGCTGGGAATGCGCTTGGCCAGCATGGTCTTGCCCGAGCCCGGAGGCCCGATCATCAGGATGTTGTGTCCGCCGGCGCACGCGATCTCCAGCGCCCGCTTGGCCGTGAATTGCCCGCGAACATCCTTGAAATCCGCACTGTGCTGGTGCGACCCCAGCAGCATCTGCGCCGTATCCACTTCCAGCGGCGCGATGCCGTTGCCGGAATTCAGCAGCGTCACCACATCCATCAGGGACTTGACCGGATATACATTGACGCCCTTCACCACCGCTGCCTCACGTGCATTCACTTCCGGGACGATCAGATTGGGAATCTTCTTCGCTCGGGCGGCAATGGCAATCGGCAAAGCTCCACGGACTCCACGCACGCCACCATCCAGCGACAGCTCCCCCACCATCACATATTCCGGCAACTCTTTTTTCTTGAGGCCGCCATAAGCGCCCAGAATGCCCATCGCCATGGGCAGATCGAATCCCGAGCCTTCCTTCTTGATGTCGGCCGGGGCCAGGTTGATGGTGATATGGGTCTGGGGAACATCGTAGCCGCAGTTTTTCAGCGCAGCCTTGATGCGCTCGCGGCTTTCGCGCACAGCCGCATCAGGCAGCCCCACGGTCTGGAACATCTCTTTATCAATCTGCCGTGAGCCGACGTCCACCTCAACTTCGATGATATTGGCGTCAATGCCGTAGACAGCGGCGCTCTGGGTCTTGAAAAGCATTGCGAGAGGCCGATTGTAGCAAGAAAGCAGTCCTGAGTAGAGCGTGTTTCAAAAATAGGGTCTTGAAGGGGCACGGCTTCACAGGCTGCGGAAAAATGCGCTTTGCCCAGTCAGATTTGTATCAGCCCCGCGCGCGCGCCGGTTTTGCGCGCGGTGGGGTGCGAGTTAGACCCTTGTTTCTGCGGTGACTGACTAAGCAGTTCGACAAATTCGCAAGCAGTGAATAATTTTTCTGTGATTTCTCTCTTGCAAATTCGCGTTCCTTCGCGTTCATTCGCGGCTAAATCTGGGTGTTTCTGGCGCGCAGCCAAGCTGCTGCTTTTTACCGGCACTTGGCTCCCTAAATTCTATTAGCCACGCGCTGACTCAGCGGCTCTGGTGTTCGAGCGAGTAGCCAAATCCCCAGCGTGCCGAACGCCACGAGGCCCACTAAACCCGTGATTCCACCAAGAATGGGCGAGACTCCGATCACAAACATAGGAAGGATTCCAAGGCCTTGCGTATTTATGCTGGCATGAAAGAAACTCGTGAGCAGCACGCTGTCGAAGCGAAGGCGAAGAGCTGTCTGCGTGAGTGCAAATGTAATTGTGAGAGCACACATCATTAGGGGACCGATCAGGGGATAGCCTGGATAGTTGAAGCCGCCTGCAATGATTGGTGCGTGCCAGACCCCCCAGATCGCGCCGTAGATCAACGCCGCGCGCCAGCGGCCCAGCGGGAGGAGCCGCATCAGGAGATACCCGGTCCAGCCGAATTCCTCGCCGAAAGTAAAGACGCTGGCGACAAGAACACCGAGCGTGAGCGATTGGGCAAAACGACCGCCGAAAGCACGAGCGGCGATGGTAGATGAGGCAGTGGTCGTCCGCGGGCCGCCTCCTGCATGCGAAGCGTCAACGTGGAGACGGTGGGGTCGAATCGCCCCATCCCGATGAGTATCGTGAGCCCACAGATGCCCGCGACCAGAACGGGAACTCCGATCCAAACCCATAGATAAGGCCGCCACGGCCCACGACGCAGCCCGGAAGTCGCAAATCCTTCGTGCGTAATGAAGCGCCGAACGATAAACGCTGCGATGGCCGGCGTAAACATCACGGATGCCAGGAGAACCGTCGATTTCACCGTCAGCGACGTGAATCGCACGCCGCGGGAAAGAGCCACACCCTCGATAGTCCAGGCGAGCCCGAAAGCAAGGGCGAGGAAGGCGCGCACCGCTCGCCAGTCGACTGGCAAGGATGTCAGAATGCGGGAGCTCTTTAGGGTATCTTCTGGCACGGCAACTCGCAGACGGAAAAGCCTTCTGTGGCCTGGCTCTACTCTAAACCGATCCGGAATAGAAGGTTCTAGTTATATCATCTACTGCTCGCAACTACGCGCAGCTTGCCGCCTAAGTCCTGTTTAACGGGCTACTCGGAAATAATCCATGCAGACCAGTGGGACCAGAAAATCCTGTGGCTGTTGGCAACCACAAAGAAAAGCCAGCCTGAAAATTGATCCTCCTTCGGTCTTTGACAAGTGCGAATACCTGTACCTGTTGGGCGAGAACACGTTTGAAAATTTGTCTGGGAACCGGCGAGTTTGCTGTCTGAGGCAGCTCCAGTCCGTTCCCAACAAGGTTTGTTGAAATGCTGAAAGAAATAGACTCGAGATCGGCTTATGGGAGACTCAGGCAGGAAAACTGAGATAGAAATCCTGGAGGATTTCTACCTGGTCACCCTACAGCCGCAACGGAATGAAGATTTGAGGCGGGGCTACGAGCGAAGCCGCATGGGCAGGGCTGCTGGACGGCTCTAGTTCGAATATGCGGCAATCCACTTTGTCTTAACGAATTTAATTGTGGCTGGCCGGTTTTTGTTAAAGTTGCTTTCGCTGTCCGCACGACGGGTGATACGGGACATTTCCCATAAACTGCCGCCATTCATCCTGTGTCAATTGCCGGTTCGCCATGCGGCACGCGTAAGCCCTCCACGATTCCGGACTGGCATCCCACAAGAGAATGCCCCCTGCCTCGGTACTTGGTCCAAAGGTTTCCGCATTGCTGACGGCAAGGAACCTGCCGTCAGGACTAAAGGTCACAGAACCTTCCCACAGGCCCCAGACAGGTCCCCGCAAACTTCCGCCGAGTTGCTGACCTGTTTCCACGTCCCACAGCAGAACTTCGCCGTCCTTGGTGGTAGCCGCAAGCAGCCTGCCGTTTGGGCTAAAGGCCATGCTGATAATCGTGTCTTCTTCCCTGCGCCCAGAGTGCGGGCGGATCATGGTTCCAATCCGGCGACGATTCGCGAGGTCCCATAGAATTACTCCCAGCGCGGCGCTTCCCGCCATGATCTTTCCGTCTGGACTTACTGCAATACTCTTGGAGGAATCAGCTTGGCCTTCCAGGGCTTCGCGTGCCAGGCGGCGGCCGGAGATGTCCCACAGCATGCCAGAGCTACTACCCGCCATCAACAGCCTGGAGTCATGGCTGAAGGCCAGACCGTGAACCGGATAAATGTTATCAATTGATTGACCGAATCTGGTCTCTCGATGGGTGCGGAGGTTCCAAAGAGAAATGGAGCTGTCCTGGCTCCCCGAAGCCAGCAGCCTACCGTCTGGGCTGAACGCAACCGCCGAGAAGCTCCTTCCACGTCTCAACGAAGCCTGCATGGGCGGTGCTAGCGGACGGCCCTTCCGCCAATCCCACAACAGTACTGTGTCAGAGCTACACCCCGAGGCCAGCATCCGGCCATCTGGACTGAAAGCCAAACTCATCATGTCGACATCTTTGCTCCTCAGAGGTTGACCAATCTGCTTCAGGGTTTCAGGATTCCACAGGCGCACTGAACCATCCACCGCAGCCGCCAGCGTTCGGCTGTCAGGGGAGAAGGCCGCAGGGCCCAACTTTGCGTAGCGGCTCAACTTGATGTATCGTCCTGGCGAGTGCCGTGCAATTATGTCCCATAGCGCCAAGGTGCCATCGTCCCCTGCTGAAACCAATGCCTTGTCGTCCTTGGTGAACACGAGATCATTGATGGCTCCAGAGTGAGCCTGGATGGTGGTTCGGAGATTGGGACGGTCGTAGGAGGAAACATCCCAGAGTCTGATATGCCCGTCCTGAGTTCCTGAGGCCATGACCTTTCCATCCGAACTAAAAGCCAGAGTGCGGTCAAAGCAACAGTCGCCCGTCTTTCCTTTTATGGCTCCGACCTGCTCGCCACTCTTCGCGTTCCATACAATGATGTCTCCGGACATGGTGATTCCGGCCATGGTTTCGCCTCTGGGATCGGCAATCACGGGGGTGCGGAGGCTGGAGTCGATCACATCGTGGATCGTCAGTTTTAGCTTAAAGGGTTGAAGCGTCTTAATATCCCAGAATTTCGGTCCGTCCAGACCGGCCTCCACTCTGCTCCCATCAGGCGTGAAGGCAAGAAACGAAAATGGACGTACGGTCACAAGCTCGCCTTTGTCAGGATTTCCCTGGCGATTAGAAGAGGTGAGCGGCTGTCCGATAGGTTCGCGCCTGGCGACATCCCAGAGAGTCAGGATTCCATCACTGCTTCCGGCAGCTAGGACCTTGCCGTCCGGACTGAAGGCAAGAGTCCCTCCATCACCCAGCGTTTCGCCGCTAAGGGAAACAGCATTCCGGCTGCCTATGTCCCACAGCAGGATCCCGTTGTCTGCATTCACGGCCAGCATGGTAAGGTCGGGATTGATCGCCAATGCGCCCCAGTTTTTGGATGGCTTGATAGGCTGGCCAATAGGGCGACGCGTCGTCAAGTCCCAAAGCGTGACTACGCGACCCCAGGAAATGGATGCCATCTTTTTGCCATCGCTACTCATGGTCAGCCCAAGGATCCTGTGGCTGTCGTCGTATTCTGTGCTTTCCACTCTTCGGACGTGGCCCTGCAGAAAAGCAAGAAGTTGTGGCCTGAATTCCAGCGCGGTGAGCAGGCTGTGTCTGGCTTCAAAAGTGTCATTGATCTGGAGAGCCTCCACCCCCAACAGCAGGGCCAAGTCCTGCCTGCTCTGGACCACATTCATAGCCTCCGCCGCCAACTGACGTGAGAGCGCGATCCGGGCACGTTCTTCCGCCAGGTGTTGCTGTTTTGTCGCTTCCTCCTTCTCTGTATTCGCTCGCTCTTCATTCTTTTTGGCTATGCCTTCATTGGTTTTTGCCAGTTGCTCATTCTCTTTGGCTGTCTCTGCATTCCGCCGCGCCTGCCCCGCATTTTGGATGGCCTTCACTGCAGCGATGACAGAAACAATGGTTAGAACGAAGAGCAGAAAACCCGCGGTCCAGGTTGCCGTCTTGAAGCGGCGATGTTGCCGAACGTCCTCGCCGTCAATCTCATCTTTAGGCTTTTGATGCAAGGGTGCGGCAATGTCCAGGACAGCTCCGCGGAATTGTGTGTGCCGGAGCGAAAGATCTGGCTCAGCTCGCGCCCAGCGCAGGTCCACGTAGAGTGGCTCCTGCCTGTATTTGCCATGAAGGTTCGGTGGCAGGCAGGTAGTTTTATTCCAGTCGAAGTCGGGAATCGAGTCGTCCCAGGTGACTTCGCCTTCAGTAATCACAATCACGAGGTTCTCCGCGGAGCGATGCTCCAGCCACCATGCGACCTCCCGGGACACCCACGGAGAGTGCGCAGACTTCAAAGACGCCATTAGGAGAAAGAACTGCGATTGCGAAAGAGCTTGTTCGATGGCCGGCCAGAGAGCTGGATTGGCAGAGAGGCTGGTCTTGTCGCGGAAAACATGCAACGCCCGAAGTCGGTACCACGGTCGTGCCAGGCTGTGAAGACCGGACTGCAGATCAGCCGCCAACTTCGCATCGGCGGCGTGACTGTAGGAAACAAATGCATCGTAAGCCATCGTTCTAACCTGCAGCTGGCTATAAGTGGTACGTCGCCAGGGTCTCCACCGGTTTAATGAGCTTGGCTCCTTCTGTTTCTGGGTGGAAACAGTTAGTCGTAAGCTATGGCGTCCTTCGCTCGGTGCCTAACGCAAATTATTTGTGACCATTTTAGCCGCAAGCCAGTTCGAAAAAATCTGCGCCCGCCAGTGGAGTACTATTCGAATGTTAACTATCATACTTAAGTAACGTATGAAACCATTATTTTCCCTGAGGGTAGCTGGGCGCTCTTTTCCCATCGTGGGCAAGGGCTGTGCCTAGGGCTGTGCTTCTGCTCTCTCCGGTCAATATCCCTTGTGCAACACCAGGGGGCCTACCGGGCAGGTGACTGCTACAAAGGAGTGCCGTTCGTCCAGAAAATCGCAGCGAACGGCAACTGTCGAACCACACAACTGTCTCAAAAAAGGGCGCAGTCCAGTTATCGAGGCTTTGACCCCTACAGAATCGCCTACAGTCGCCAATGCAACCGCATCATCTTCCGGCATTGCGTGTGGTGTGTCATCGAGGTCGCCCCAAGAGCCGCATGGACAGGGCTGCTGGACGGCTCTGGTTGGAGAAACAGGTCAAGGCTTGCGATAGATCTATTTAAACAGGCCGTGATTTTGGGCTCCAAGTTGCAAACGAAACTCGTGGAATCTTCCGCTGTAGCCCAAATGCCATGAACGAGTGGCGTAATGCCCAATTTTTTCTGTGATTTCTCCCTTGCAAATTCGCGTGCATTCGCGTTCATTCGCGGCTAAATCTGGGTGTTTCTTAGGCTGGCATTCGACGTGTTCCCCAACCTCGCGATACTATCTACCCATGCGAGTCGTAACAGCCAACGGCATCACCATCAGAGGCAGTACTTAGATCTGATCCGAGCTAGAGCCCTACGTTGGGCGAGTTCACGTCGATCTGGGAAGCGGCGACGGTCGCGGTCCGTATCGTTGGGCCCGGCGCGAGCCTTCTCGCCTGTTTATCGCCTCTGACGCCAATGCTTCCGGTCTTGCCGAGATAGCCTGGAGAGCGTCGCGCAAGCCTGCGCGCGGCGGAGTTCCCAACCTTCTTTGCATTGCCGAGCCCATCGATGCCTTGTCGGGAGAACTGGGAGCGATTGCCGACCGCGTAACCATCATTTTGCCCTGGGCAGGCCTGTTAAGGGCAGTCGCTACGCCCGAGATTGAACCGCTTCGCCACATCGCTCATCTCTGTCTTCCGGACGCCTCCGTTGAAATCGTCCTCTCCTATGACGAGCAACGCGATGCCGGGCAAAACGCTCCGCTTGGCGCCCAGCCCTTGAATGAAGAGCACCTCGCGTCCCTGCCCCCACTCTATGAACAAGCCGGCCTTCGAGTCGTAAGTGCCGCCGCCCTTTCCCACCGGCAGTTGCATACCTATGAAACCACCTGGGCCGGCCGTCTTGCCGCTGGCCGCGAGCGCCAGGTATGGCGGATTCTTGCTCGTCGTCAAAAACCATAGTAACGCCCATGAATAGCATAAAATTCCGTTCGAAGGGATACACTGACTCCACACTCAGATTGAGGAAGGGGTTCAATGCGATTCAAACGTTTAGTTTACTCATCCTCACCGTTGTTGTGGCGACCGCAGGAGCATGCGGAAAATCCAGGCAGTTAGCCCTCTTCTGCCGCCTGCCCCTCAGTTGATACGCGAATCAGTTCGATTGCATCCTTGCTCATGCTTGAATCAGGGATAAAGAACTTGATGTAAATGGTTGGGTCGTTTTTTCCTTCCTGGCTACAGAGCGGCGGCTGGATTTTGCGCAGCTCTTTTGTGATGAGTCCATCGAAGCCTCCTTACTGAAATGGCCTGAATGCGACAAAGAGCCTTTGGAACTTCGGAAGTGACTTTGCTGTTTGCTGCGGTCCCAGCACGGTCCCGCCGGCCCCCAGCAACACCGCCTCGGCCAGAATGACTTCGAGGATGAACGACTTCGATGCGCCCAGCGATTTCAGAATCCCGATCTCGCGCGTTCTCTGCAAAACCGCCATATAC
>DATDGH010000855.1:0-6894 GCA_036522215.1 Candidatus Angelobacter sp.
AGACGATCTCCTGTGGTTCTATTCTTGTTGACCGTGGCGGCATTGCTTTTTTGCAGCCATCCTAATTATGTTCCGCCTTTGTCTCGCGCACCGGCTTTCCACAGGCTTCCTCCAGCAGTGGTGAAGATTGCCCTCAGTTCAACTTTTGCTGCGGCTTCTATCTCCGTAATTCTTTTCAAGTGATATGAGACTCAAGATAAACACTGGGCATACGCCACCATTGGCACAATCTTAAGATTCTGGCTGTGGAGCGGTGGTAACTAAAAAAGACAGGCGCCGGAAATCTCCGGCGCCAGATTGCAAAGACACTTTCATTTAGAACGGACAAGGTGTTGCCGCTGCTGGAAGAGCAGTGGTGTCCGGATAGCTGAATGCCCCTCCGATGGCATTCGAAGGATTACCTATCTCAAACCACTGGAGCAAGGCCTCGGTCTGAGGGTGGTATGTAAACACTTCATGGTGTTCCCTTGTGACAATAGGCACTGTCGAGGTGGCCAGCACTTCCACGGGATCGCCAGTTTCGAGGTTCGCCTGGCAAGCTCCGAAAATGCCGGGAAATTGCCAGGTGGGCACGATGTTGTTTCCAAAAGGATCATTCAACATTTCGGATGTTTCGTGCGAAAAAGCGGTCACGTCCTGGACTCCGCCGCCGAATGTTCCCGGAGAGATCCAACTTGCAAAGCCGTAAATCCAGCGTTGCTCGGGGTTGGTTGTGGGATCGAAAATGAACTCATGGAAACCCAGCACGCAGCAGGCCAAGTCTCCCTGTTCGTCGATCACCGAGAACAGGAATGTATTGGGATAGACATGGAAGTTGAGTGCTTTGGTGGAAAAGGCGCCGGAGTTGATATCGTTTACGGCCTGATTGAAATCAAGAAAGTTGAAGAGCAGGTCCAGCATAAATACAACTGTGCTGCCATCGCTCGCGGTTTGAGCGATGTAGCCGGGTACGGTTATGACAGTGCCATCAAAAAATTGCACCTGGACCGTTGCCGGCACCTGGATGGTGGCGCGATTGACAATCTTTGGATCCAGCAGGGTGTGCCAGTCCTCCTCCATCATGTTGAAGAACTCGGCTCGCTGCACGGCGTCCGCGAACTGTGTGTGACCGACAGAGTAATCGGCATTGCGGAAGTTGGGCGAGTCTTCAATCCGATCCTCAAACGGCGCGAAAGGCACATTGGCAAAAACGCTCCCATTAGGATTCAGCAGTTGCAGCGAAATCGCGCCCAGGTTGGTCGGAAGCTCTGTGGTATCGCCTAGCAACGGGTTATTTCCGATCATGATGAACGGAGCAGTAGTCGTGAACCCATCACTGCTTTGAAAGAAGTCGATGGATGGGGCCGTAGAGTTAAAGGCGCCGGTAAAAGTTGGCACGGTATCCAGCCCACGCAGATTGGGGCCGGAATTGTCTCCACTTGCGGACTTGTGGGCGGCGTTGTTGTGCGGGCCACCGCCGGAAGAGTTGGCATCGTTGACGAACACTCCCCGGGTGCTGGTTACGCCTTTGGGGAGCACGAGTCGAATCGTAGAACTCGCCGGCTGCACCGAGTTGATGTTGATTTTCGGCATCTTGACGTATCCCGGTTTAATGGCCGACAGATTAAGTTTCGGGGGCGGATTCTGGGCGAAGCTGTTTGCTGAAGTAATCAGAAACATCATACCCACAGAAAACGATATGAAGCGCGCGAGGGCTCTCATGCAAAATCCTCCAGATCTCAAAATGGAACTTTTTAGAAGCTCAGGACCCGCCCGGAGCATACACCTGCTCTGGATTTGAGTAAACCTAAATCATGGGATTTTGAGGAGAATTACTGGCTTCTGATGGAGGCTTCAGACAGGCGAACGCCGGCGCTAGCTGGAACGCGAGTTCACCAGAATCGCTCTTTTGACAAAGCTGTAGACTTAAGAAAAGCGATTCAGGCCGGGCAGAAAAGCCTGAGTCGCTTGGTTTTTGTGTGCCGGTCTAGGCAGCGCGCGCCGTATCGGCTGCGTTCGCGGCCATGGCCTTCTCCCTGCTGGGTCGGGAATCGAGGACCTTCATCGCCTTCCAGTCGTAGGGGAACTCCTTGCCGCAATCCAGGCAGACAACGTAAGTCCCTGTCAATGAAGCAGCAGGGGACCGGCGCTGGCCGGATTTATTGGTTATAGGGAAACTGTAATTTTTGTGCCAGCAACCGAACAGCATATCAACAATACTCGCCATATTTACCACGCTCCCGTTCGGGTTCTACTTTCTCGAGCCAAACTGCCCTTAGCTCACTCGCACGAGAGTTCATGAACTCCCGTACTTAATTCTATTAGATTCAGAGTAGCTGGAAAAGGTTCGAAGTAGTAGTTCCAAAGCCGCGTTTTTCAGTTGGGGCGGTGTAAAAATTGCATATCCAATCTAAGTGGCTATGAATCAGCAGGCTAACAGGCAGCGACCGAATCTGAAGAGTGACAAAATTTGGCAATCCTGAAGAAAACCTCTTAACAAAACTTTTTATTTGGAGGTTTTGCCTCCAGACCTCGAATTCTTGCATTTTGTCATGATGGCTTGATGGAGTTTGGTGCGGAGGGTTTCGGGAAGCTCGTAGACCTGGTTATCGCGGTAGATCTCGATGGTCTTCTTGGTGGTATTCATAACCACGTAGCAGTCGTGGCACCACTGAAGATGCTCTTCCAGTTCTATCCGGACGGCAACGTTGGCGGTGCCATCCAGATAATCGGTCAACTCCTTCAGAAAGTCATTGCATTTCACGGGTGGCCGTTTCCATCCTTCTTTGACTTGAAGTATTTTGACAGACGATCTCGAAGCTGCAAGCGAGCACGCAAAAGGCGGGACTTGACCGCTGGAACACTAAGTCCAAGCATCTCTGCCGTCTCCTCTGTGGAAAGCCCTTCCACGTCTCGCAGAACAAAAACCGTCCTGAAACCAGGGGGCAAACCCTGAATGGTTTTTTTCAGGATATCGCCCAACTCGGATTGCCCATAGAGCTGTTCCGGGTTCGGACTCCAGTCCGCAACCTCACGCGGCATCGTGCCTTCGTCGGTCTCCACATCCTCATCGATGGAAACCGTGCGATCAGTACGACGGCGGCGCAGCTTCATCAACGCTTCGTTTACGGCGATCCTGACCAGCCAGGTATAAAACTTTGAGTTCCCCTGAAACTGTTCGAGATTCTGATACGCCTTAAGGAAGGCTTCCTGGACCACGTCCTGGGCGTCTTCCTCGTTATGCGTGATGTGCTGCGCGATGCGGAAGATATTGCGGTCATAGCGCTTCACCAATTGGCTGAATGCTTCCAGATCGCCTTTTTTTGCGGCCTGAACTAATGCCAGTTCGGTGGTATCTTCCCCGGCCTTCTTTTGGATGGTCTCCATTGGACTCCGACTCAAATAATTTACTATGTCTTGTGCCATAAAACTCATTTAAGGAACGTTTATTATTTAGACGTGGATTGACACTTTGGGTTAATCCTGCAACTTGCGCCGGGCGCCGGATATGTCATCCCGACCTCCTGTAACGATATGAAAAAGTGCGGGTTTCCTGGTCTTTCAAAACCTGTTTTTTCTCTTTTTATTCCCTGATGTTGCAGGCGGTCCTGGCCCATAACCAGGGGGACAGGTTATAGGGAACAGGGGATAGGGAATCCAAAACCTTCAAACCATCCTTCGGCTTCGCGAGCTCCACCTCGGAGAAACTAGGGGACAGGGAACAGGGGACAGGGAAAGGCAAAACCAGCAGCAAAAACTTTTCAAACTACGAAGGACACCGGCCACGGCGGGCAGGCTAGGGAAGACGTCTGAGAAGGCAACACCAGAGCCTATAGGGCGACAGGTCCCAGGTCACAGGAACCCTTAAAGCAAAGGCAGATCCAAACCAGTCACGTCGTGCCGCTGATCTTTGGTTGATTGGGTGACGCGGATTACACAAAAAAACCGGGAAAAGGCCTTTTTGCCGCTACTGCCGCTACCGTGCCTCTAACTCTTTTACCATCAGCAAAAACCTGGTAGCGGCAGAGGTAGCGGGAGGGGTTTTGGTAGCGCTACTTTTGCTGGGTCACCGACTACGGCGGGCAGGCTAAGGAAGGCGTCTGAGAGGGCAAAACACCCACAGCGGAGCTTCGGCAACCCGCATAAACATTGGGGATAGGCGAGAGTGTTAACCAGTAAGTACACTTTTTACAAAAAGACCTATGCTGTATCCGTAACATCTGCGCAAGCTGCTGGCAACGCAGGACTTAGTTGCTTTTTGAGGGCTTTTTGTTCCGTGTCTGTCGCGGGACAAACGGTTAAAGGCGGCGGCAACCGGCACACTGTTCCGGCTGCACGCGCGATTCGGTAAAGGCTCGTGCCCACACTTCTCCCTCGGCGCTCGCCCTCGCTTGCGCAAGCGCCGATTACACTTCTCCGGCCCGTCCGCGATTGTGAATCGCGGGTGCGGCTTCTCCCGGCAAAGCCGGGATTTCGGCAGAAGGCTCCCTCCCGCAGGGCGGGATCACGCCTTCTAACGCCTCAATATTCAGTTGTCAAAGATCAAAATACTACGGCAGCCCCTGGAGGCTCCATCTTCAGTAGAACACATTATAAACTATGTTGTCAAGTAATAATTTACATCACTTTAATATGTTGTTAATAGATATTGCGGTCGGTGTCCGGGCGTGCCGCCGCTTAAGCGCGCAATGGGCCGGCCCATCCGTTCGCTGGTTTTAACCACCAGAAGTAGGCAAGAGGCCATCCACGGCGCGCCGGGACCTTCGTCAGGCAAGAGGCAACAGCAGAAATAGGGACAGGGAACAGGAAAAAACAGCCCTTAGCAATCCGCAGTTAGCAATTGGCAAAATCAAAAGCAACAGCAACACGTCTTACCACAGAGGCACGGAGGGGCACAGAGGAAACAAGGATTCCAAAATTTGAAATTCTAAATTTAAGAAGTCGCCCGTTTCCCGGGGCAGGGAGGTGGCTGCACCAAAACGTCGTTATCTTTGCATATAGTGACACTATATGCCATAAGCTTTCAGCAAAAATATGGCGCAGTCACAGTACGATTTGCGAGTCTGCCGGCGCTGCTGAAGGCAATCGAGCTGGAGCCGGGTTTTGGCCTTGCTTTTTAAAGGAGGGTGACAACTATTTCATCACCCAGCTTGGGTACAAGCGGCCGGGCGGCTGTCCGAGCGACAGCCTGGTTGATGAGCCCGCAAACGCCGAACCGGATCTGCCCAAATAATGTAGCGAATGGGGGCCACGGCGCCCCAGTGCAGCCCTTCGAGGTTGCACAGGCTGCTTTCGGCACAAGCCTCATCGCGCTCGAGTGTTTTCAGAACGCTGCTTCTTCTTCATTTCCACAAGCAGATCATCGACCAAATGCTTGTGGTAATTGGTAGCTGGGAACAAGGCATATCGCAACTCCGGCTGGGCAACGTCCGTGTAGGCATGGAAGGAGTTGCCTTCGGATTCTGCAAATACGATCCATTGCAGTTCTTTGGTAAACGGTGGCGACGGAAGCGGCTCAAATGTGCAATTGATGTACCCGATCCGGATGGTATTCTTCGGTACTTTGCCCCAAAGCGGACTATCTACTTTGAAATCCACTGATTGGGCAACGGCTTCTCTGCATGCTGTGGGCGGTTGGCCGAGATCGATAATTCTGCCAACAAAGAACACGCCTGACTGTTTGCCGCGGGCAATAAAGCGCTGCACGAAATCCCGCGTAAGACCGGAGCCATGCTGCGTCGCCTTTAGAACCACAGCGATATTGGCTTCCGTCGGCGCAAACATGCCATACCCTATGTCTATTATGAACATGTAAGGATCGCTCCAGTCTTGCCCAAAGCCCCAGCCAGGCCCAGGACGGAATACGATCCACCTGGCTCCTTTTGTAAATGGAGGCGACGGCAGGGGTTGAGGGCTGCAGTTGACGTATCCGATCTTGATCGTTGGGTTGGTCCAGGTGCCCAAAAGAACGCGCTCCACCCGAAAGGTCACAAACTGCGGCACGAGAGATAGGCAAACTCCAGGCGGTCTGCCCACATCTTCGATGACCCCGACAAAGATCATTGAAATCGCCGTGGCCATGACTTTCTTGCATTGCAGCGAAGTATTGGACATACTCTGGCCTCAAATCCGCACCGGGATCGGTTTTCGGGGTGGGTTCTTTCTGGGCCACAGCGAGCAAAGCAGTTCCTCCGAAGAAAAGCACAAAAGAAGCGAGTAACAAAGGTCGAATGGTCCTGGGCATGGTGTCCCTCCCTTGCTTTCTAATGAATGATTGGCCGAGCGGCCGCATGCGTGGAAAAAGCATTTAGCCCGGATAATTGATGAAGACAGTTGACTTTAAGATTGTGAGGGCACGGGGAGGACTGGGCAAGAAATCGGCGAAATCATCCAAGTCCTTTGTAAAGATGGCCAGGGACGGCAACCAAAACAAATACACACCTTACGCTGACCTGTCGTTTCCTTTGAGCAAGACCTTGGCGGAATCGGTAAGTGCAAGCCGGTGAGGGCATTAACGCGTCAGAGCGTGTCTCTGCCTGCTTTCCTGCCAGGAAACCATGATTGGCTTGGCTTCATTCAGAGGCCGGGCATCTCCGATTTTTTCAGGTAAGCCAGAATCTCCCGAGGCGGCCTCGCAGTCCCATGTTCAATAGCCTCCGACCGTGTTGGGCCTAGTATCTCGTCTGGAATCCCAAGGTCGGGATTACCGTGCAGGAACAGAAGCGACAGATTTGGCAACTCTGCAAGCCAACTCGGAATGACCGTCAGCCGGTTATTAGTCAGATTGAGGTATCGCAGATGGGCGAGCCGGGCGATGGAGCCTGGGAGGGTAGTGAGTTGATTCCCGCTGAGGTCGAGGTTTTCCAGATGGGTGAGTTGGGCGATGGAGTCTGGGAGGACGCTGAGTTGATTCCC
>DATDGH010000856.1:0-1530 GCA_036522215.1 Candidatus Angelobacter sp.
ATCGTTCGCGGTGGTGACGGAGGGCAAGAAAAGCGAGATCAAGGTGGCGCGCACGCTGCGGTTTGCGCCGGGCACGATCCTGGCCATCGACCGCGGCTACGTGGATTATGGGCTTGCCGCAAAATAACATTTACCATGTTAAATGTTTTATGACATGATAGATTCGTGCCAGTGAGTATTTCCGGGCAGGACATAAGACTCTTTCGTAGGGTGTTGTTGGCGCTAAACGAAGCCCAGCGGCGTTGGCTGGTGGGACGCGAGGCATTGCGCCACGGTAGGGGTGGAATTGAGCGGATGGTTGAGACGAGTGGGCTATCCAAGCCCACCATTCTGAGGGGCATACAGGAACTTCGGAGCCGGAGGCAACTAGTCGCTGAAGAGGGCCGGGTGCGGAAGTTAGGCGGTGGGCGAAAACGCGTCGAGGAGCAGGACCCGGAGTTTCGCAAACTGCTGGACCGCATCATGGACGAGAGCACCGTAGGCGATCCGATGTCCCCGCTGAAGTGGAACAGCAAATCAACCTATCAAATCCGGCAGTACATGGAGAAGGAAGGTCATCCGGTCAGCGAGGATACGATTCAGCGGCGACTGAGGGAACTGGGTTATTCCCTGCAAGCCAACAAGAAGGAGAAGGAAGGAGAGTCTCACGCCGATCGAGATCGGCAATTCCGCTACCTCAGCAAGACGGCCAAGAGCTTTTTGAAGGTGGGCGAACCGGTGATCTCTGTGGACACCAAGAAGAAGGAGCGCATCGGAAACTTCAAGAATAACGGGCGAAAATGGCACAAGAAGGAGTCCGCGCCGAAAGTGAACATGCACGATTTTCCGAGTTTGGGTGAGGGCACGGCGATTCCCTATGGGGCCTACGACGTGAAGCGGAATGAAGGTATGATCAACGTCGGGATGACGCACGACACGGCAGAGTTCGCCGTGGAAAGCATTCGACGCTGGTGGCAGCGTTTCGGCAGACGACATTATCCACAAGCGGAGCGGCTACTGATCTGTGCCGATAGCGGCGGCAGCAACGCAGCACGCAACCGGGCGTGGAAGTTTCATCTCCAGAAACTCAGCGATCAGACTGGGCTGGAAATAATGGTGGGCCATTACCCACCGGGAACTAGCAAGTGGAACAAGATTGAGCACCGGATGTTCTCTTTCATCAGCATGAATTGGAAAGGCGAGCCCCTGGTGAGCTTTGAGACGGTCGTAAATCTGATTAGCGCCACTACAACTACCAAGGGATTGCGAATTCGGGCGATGCTGGACGACACGATCTATGAGACAGGGGTGAAGATTACGGACGCCCAAATGAAGGAACTGAATATCCGTTTGCATAGTCACAACCCTGAGTGGAACTATAGTCTATCGCCACGGATCTCACAAAAGAATGGGCAACGATAGTAAATGTTATTTTGCGGCAAGCCCTTAGTCATAGCGCCTTTCTCCTTTTGGGGCGCGCGGCGCGATCTTTCGCTCGCGGATCACAACGTCACGCGTCCGACTATCGGCCCGCGACGCGCGAATCCGGTC
>DATDGH010000857.1:0-2199 GCA_036522215.1 Candidatus Angelobacter sp.
CATCACCGGCGCCACCGGCGATGCTCTCAAGCTTTCCCTCACTGCGCCTCCGGTCGAAGGCAAAGCCAACCAGGCGGTAATCGATTTTCTGGCTGATTTTTTTGATATTCCGCGCTCCTCAATTACCATAGCCAGCGGCGCGGCCAACCGCTTAAAGATGGTGAACATTCGCGGGACCAGGCTGGATCATCTCCACCAGCGCCTCGCGGCAATAAACCTGCTGTGACTGAAGGAGAAACTTTTGTCCTTTGCCGAGCGTTTGCGCGACATACGAACCGGGTTCAAGTAGCGCGCCAGGGAGGCAAATGCGGCGTAGAAGGACAGCCGCTCGAAAGCCTGCGATTTCCCGTGGAAAAGGCCACAGCCTGACAGGTCTCTTTGGTGGACTTGGCTGATTCCTGGCGGTTTTTGGAGGAGCTCTTGCTGATCGGCTTGGATTCCATCATGCTCTCCGCTGGCCTATCTCATTTTGAGCGGGTCGTATTTCTTGTTGGGGTCTCTCCAGGCGTCGTGGCTCGCTCCAATTCGGAACTCCATGCCGCTGACTCTGCTGGTAGTTCTCGTTTTGACGCTCCCCGCTTTCGGCATTGCGCTGGTGAAACCCTCGGTCGTCGGAACCACGGCCAGAGCGTCAAAGGAAGATCTTCGCTCAGTTGGCTACTCAATCCGCATTTCTTGCTGTTCCTGCTGATCTTCTTGGCTTACTGGATTGTGTACTGGCAGGAATTTATTATCCGGCCACTTTACTACTTCGGCCGTAAACCACTGATCTCGAAAAGGGACTAACTAACTAAGCTAGCTAGCAACCTTGCAAGTTTACTTCTCGACCATTACTATCGGCTTCTTTGGCACAACGGTTTGTCAGCATTCCCAGTTTCACGCTGACCGACTACAATTGGACGCAAGATAAGGCTGTGGTTTCGCTTTTAGCTAACTGGTTGCACTGAATAGCCTCCTGGTATATAAAAGATTCCGTTTTCCCATTGTTCAACGAAGGTCTGTCGGCAGAGTTCGGGCTTTACTTGCAACGACAAGCCGGGCGGGAGAAGACGTGCGAGAATTTTGGAAAAAACCGGAGAACTGGCTTGCGATCATTGCAATTGTTTTTGCTGTCACTCAATTTATCGATGCTCGCATCCAGGAACGACGAATATCAGAAGTTGCGCGTGAGATGTCTACACGTTTCATTGGTCTTTTCCCCAAGAATATGAATGAAATCACGGATGTCGTAGAAAAAACCACTAAACATCTGGACATTATCGTTGACTTCGCCGGTTATGGGCACTACTCGAACCCCGAAGCATTTTACTCTTACCGCAACGCACTACTCTCAAAGGCCCAAAATAGCGAGGTCCGGATGATCCTCTATTCGCAAGTGCCGGCGCATGCCAGCACAAGCTCTCAGTTCGCTCTTGATGATCAAGCCAAATGGAATGCGGAACGAATCTCAGCACGATTTCTCAAGTTCTTTGGAGAGGTACACCGCGGTCGTGACCTTCCGAAGAATTCAAATGAATTCAACGCTGCTTTGCAGGAGTATCAGGCTCAGTACAGGAAGGACCTATGCGACGGCGGGGTTCAGATAAGAACTGTGGATCAAAAGTTATTATTCTTTCTTTGGCTTGAAGACAATGAGGAGGCCGCGCTGTCATTTCAAGATAAAGCTACAGGTGCCGAACGCGAGCTGTCGATTCGAACTCTAGATGCCAACCTGATCCAAGCGATGCACGATATTTTTAAAGAAATGTGGAAAGAAGCCAAGCCGCTAGAGGGTTGCCATTCAGAAGACTATCCCAAATGAGGGCGCAGGCTTAATCAATACAAATTGTTTCCAAGCTCGATCTTTATTCTGAAGCAGTCCCAAGAGGTCGATTGATTTGAAGAACGGCAAGTTCACTAAGCAAACTGCACGCTGGTTCGTCTTGTGGCGGGCTGAAATGTCAATTATCGACAGTTAAGGCCATTCGGAACCGAATGTTCACCACTGCGCCGCATTCTAACCGCACCACTGATTCAATCACGCTGATGGCCGTCAGCAAGACCGTTGAGCCGGACAGAATCCGTGAGGCTTATGCTGCCGGGATTCGCGTGTTTGGCGAAAACCGAGTTCAGGAGTTCGCAGACAAGGCTTCCGCGCTGAAAGACCTGGCGCAGGCCGAGTGGCATCTCATCGGCCATCTGCAGAGCAACAAGGCCAAT